>NZ_JAIZRS010000039.1:0-54181 GCF_020419985.1 Burkholderia sp. AU32262 | reverse complement strand
CTATCTGATCCGAGGATCAGTTCGCTTTCATCAAGCGCCCACACTTATCGGCTGTTAATTTTTAAAGAGCGTTTCTGCGAGGAATCTGAGACCCCTCGGCAGCGCTGCGTTTTCAGCAGCAGAGAAGCGAGATTATGAACCGTGTTTCGCAGCTCGTCAACAACTTTCTGAACTGCTTCGTTGCGACTGCGGGGCTCATCTTCCTGCGCCGCCGAGGCTCGTTACCACCGAACCCCAACAGCACCGCTTCCCTTCCTCCCGCGCCGCGTTTCCGTTAGCGCGAAAGAGGCGTGATTCTAAGCACCCGCCCCCATCCAGGCAAGCTCTTTGTGAAGAAAGTTTGAAAAGGCCTCCGTGCGCTGTCGCGCACGGAGGCCTTTTTTGATGAACCGGACAAGGCGATCCCGCCCGCAACCGATACAGGCCAGCCATCGGACACCCGCCCCGACGCAGTCCGATCAGCGGTGCTTGAAAACAGGCTTCCGCTTCTCGACGAATGCCGCCATCCCTTCCTTCTGGTCTTCCGTTGCGAACAACGAGTGGAACAACCGGCGCTCGAAGTGGACGCCTTCAGCCAGCGTCGTCTCGTACGCGCGGTTCACCGACTCCTTGACCATCATGACCGCCGGCAGCGAGAACTCGGCGATCGTCGTCGCGGCGGCAATCGCCTCGTCGAGCAACTTGTCGGCCGGCAGCACGCGCGAGACGAGCCCGGCACGTTCGGCCTCCACGGCGTCCATGAACCGCGCGGTCAGGCACATGTCCATTGCCTTCGCCTTCGACACCGCGCGCGGCAGGCGCTGCGTGCCACCCGCCCCCGGCATGACGCCCAGCTTGATTTCCGGCTGGCCGAACTTGGCCGTGTCCGCCGCGAAGATGATGTCGCACATCATCGCGAGTTCGCAGCCGCCGCCCAGCGCAAAGCCCGAAACCGCAGCAATGATCGGTTTGCGGATCTCGCGGACCGCCTCCCAGTTGCGCGTGATGTAGTCACCCCGATAAACATCCATATAGGAGTAGGTTGCCATCATGCCGATGTCCGCGCCGGCCGCGAACGCCTTCTCGCTGCCCGTCACGACGATCGCGCCGATGTCGTCGTCCGCATCGAACGCCTTCAGCGCGGCACCCAACTCGTCCATCAATGCATCGTTCAGCGCATTCAGCGCCTTCGGGCGGTTGAGCGTCACCAGACCAACGCGCCCCCGGGTCTCCACCAGGATGTTTTCGTAAGCCATCTATTTCTCCTCGATCAATGAAATGAGAAACGCCTCGCACATGCGAATAGTTTGATGCTACCATTCTCCGACCAACCGGTCGGTTAATTAATCGATCCGATCCCTCTCAACGTTCATCAGGCCGCCGTCATGACCCATGCCCTGCTCACGAAGCACGAAGACACGCTGAAACACGCACTCGCCGCCATCGAGAGCCGCGGGTACTGGAGCCCGTTCGCCGAAATGCCGAGCCCCAAAGTGTACGGGGAAAGCGCAAGCGCAGACGGCGAGGCGGCGTTCAAGTCGCACCTCCACAAGACCTTCGTGCTTGACCAGCCCGCATCCGGTGAAACGGTCGGCGCCGAGCGCTCGCCATACGGCATCGCGCTGGGCATCCGGTATCCGAAATCCACGCCGGACGCACTGATCGCTGCCGCAGCCGCCGCTCAACGTACGTGGCGCGAAGCCGGCCCGAGCGCGTGGATCGGCGTTAGCCTCGAAATCCTTGCGCGCCTGAACCGCGCAAGCTTCGAAATTGCCTACAGCGTGATGCACACCACCGGGCAAGCCTTCATGATGGCGTTTCAGGCCGGCGGCCCGCACGCACAGGACCGCGCGCTCGAAGCCGTCGCCTATGCATGGGACGAACTGCGCCGCATTCCGGCCGATGCACACTGGGAAAAGCCGCAAGGCAAGAACCCTCCCCTTGCGATGCACAAGCGCTATACGATCGTGCCGCGCGGCACCGGCCTCGTGCTCGGCTGCTGCACGTTCCCGACCTGGAACGGCTACCCGGGCCTGTTCGCCGATCTGGCAACCGGTAATACCGTGATCGTCAAACCGCACCCTGGCGCGATCCTGCCGCTTGCCATCACGGTCCGAATCGCCCGCGACGTGCTGCGCGAAGCCGGATTCGATCCGAACGTCGTCACGCTCCTCGCGACCGAGCCCAACGACGGCGCCCTCGTCCAGGATCTCGCGCTGCGCCCCGAGATCAAGCTGATCGACTTCACCGGCAGCACGCAAAACGGCACGTGGCTCGAACACCATGCCCATCAGGCCCAGGTCTATACCGAGAAAGCGGGCGTCAACCAGATCGTGATCGACTCGACCGACGACCTCAAAGCCGCCGCGAAAAACATCGCGTTCTCGCTGGCGCTGTACTCCGGCCAGATGTGCACGGCCCCGCAGAATATCTACGTGCCGCGCGACGGCATCCGGACCGACGACGGCCATGCGAGCTTCGACGAAGTCGCGCAAGCAATCGCGGTTGCCGTGCAAAAACTCACTGGCGACCCGGCACGCTCGGTCGAACTGACCGGCGCAATCCAGAACGAAGGCGTGACCGCGCGCATCGACGACGCGCGCAAGCTCGGCCGCGTGCTTGCGGATAGCGTGGCTCTCCAGCATCCCGCCTTCCCCGATGCGCGTGTGCGCACGCCGCTCGTGCTGCAGCTCGACGTGGCCGACCGCGAAAAATTCACGCAGGAATGGTTCGGCCCGATCTCGTTCGTGATCGCGACCGACTCGACCGCGCAATCGCTCGATCTGGCCGGTGAAATCGCCGCCGAACACGGCGCGCTGACCCTTTCCGTCTACAGCACCGATGACGCAATCCTCGACGCCGCACACGACGCGGCGGTGCGTGGCGGCGTCGCGCTGTCGATCAACCTGACGGGCGGCGTATTCGTGAACCAGTCGGCCGCGTTCTCCGACTTCCACGGAACGGGCGCGAACCCGGCGGCCAACGCGGCGCTGGCCGACCCCGCGTTCGTCGCCAACCGGTTCCGCGTGGTGCAAAGCCGGGTCCATGTTGCCCCGAAGGCGGTACCTGCGGAAGCTGGCCAGACGGCATAGCCCTAATGGCCGACGTGCAAACGCCGCCATGTTCTCTACCATGAACGAATCCGCCACCCGGCGGGTTCGTCACTCATCGATACGCCCATGACAGACGCCTACATCTGCGACGCGATTCGCACCCCCATCGGCCGCTACGGCGGCGCACTGAAAGATGTTCGTGCCGACGACCTCGGCGCGGTGCCGCTCAAGGCGCTGATCGAGCGCAATCGCGACGTCGACTGGGCGGCGATCGACGATGTGATCTACGGTTGCGCGAATCAGGCCGGCGAGGACAACCGCAACGTCGCACGCATGTCGGCGCTGCTGGCGGGCCTGCCCACCGCCGTGCCCGGCGCGACGCTGAACCGGCTCTGCGGCTCCGGGATGGACGCGGTCGGCACGGCCGCGCGCGCGATCAAGGCGGGTGAAGCGCGCCTCATGATCGCAGGTGGCGTCGAGAGCATGACCCGCGCACCGTTCGTGATGGGCAAGGCCGCGAGCGCGTTCGCGCGCCAGGCCGACATCTTCGATACGACGATCGGCTGGCGCTTCGTCAATCCGCTGATGAAGCAGCTGTATGGCGTCGATTCGATGCCGGAGACGGCCGAGAACGTCGCGGTCGACTACCACATCAGCCGCGCCGATCAGGACCTCTTCGCGCTGCGCAGCCAGCAGAAGGCCGCACGGGCCCAGCAGGACGGCACGCTCGCTGAGGAAATCGTCGCGGTCACGATTCCGCAGAAGAAAGGCGAGCCCGTCGTCGTGTCGCGCGACGAGCATCCGCGCGAAACGTCCCTCGAAGCGCTCGCGAAGCTGAAGGGCGTGGTACGCCCCAACGGCTCCGTGACGGCCGGCAACGCATCGGGCGTCAACGACGGCGCCTGCGCGCTGCTGCTCGCCAATGCGCAGGCAGCCGACCAGTATGGCCTGCGTCGCCGCGCGCGCGTCGTCGGCATGGCGACCGCCGGCGTCGAGCCGCGCGTGATGGGCATCGGTCCCGCGCCGGCCACGCAGAAACTGCTGCACCAGCTCGGCATGCGTATCGACCAGTTCGACGTGATCGAACTGAACGAGGCGTTCGCGTCGCAAGGTCTCGCCGTGCTGCGCATGCTCGGCGTCGCCGACGACGATCCACGCGTGAACCCGAACGGCGGTGCGATCGCGCTCGGCCACCCGCTCGGCGCATCGGGCGCCCGGCTCGTCACCACGGCGCTCCATCAACTCGAGCGCACCGGCGGCCGCTTCGCGCTCTGTACGATGTGCATCGGCGTCGGCCAGGGCATCGCGCTCGCGATCGAACGCGTGTAACCGACGCGCCGCGCGCCTATAACGAAGTCATGACGGAGATACTGCATGTCCTTTCAGGCGATCCAGCTGGATATCGATCAGGCCGCGTGCGTGGCCACGATCACGCTCAACCGCCCCGACAAGCTGAACAGCTTCACGCGGGCGATGCATCGCGAACTGCAGTCGGCGCTCGATGAAGTCGAGGCGGCCGGTGCACGCGCGCTGATTCTGACGGGTGCGGGGCGCGGCTTTTGCGCGGGCCAGGACCTGGCCGACCTCGACTTCACACCGGGCGCGTCCAGCGATCTGGGCACACTGATCGACGAGCATTTCAATCCGCTGATCCGCCGCCTGCAGCGTCTGCCGATTCCGGTGATCGCCGCCGTCAACGGTACGGCCGCCGGCGCCGGCGCGAATCTCGCACTGGCGTGCGATCTCGTGTTCGCCGCGCGCTCGAGCAGTTTCATTCAAGCCTTCGTCAAGATCGGGCTCGTACCCGATTCGGGCGGCACCTGGTTCCTGCCGCAACGCATCGGCATGGCTCGCGCGCTCGGGCTCGCGCTGACCGGCGACAAGCTCGGCGCGGAACAGGCCGAACAATGGGGCCTGATCTGGCGCGCGGTCGACGACGATGCACTCGTCGCGACGGCCCGCCAGCTCGCCACCCAACTCGCGCAGCAGCCGACGCTCGCCATCGCATCGATCAAGCAGTCGATGCGAGACGGCATCACGAACACGCTCGATCAGCAGCTCGATCTGGAACGCGACCTGCAGCGCAAGCTCGGCCAGTCGCATGACTACGCGGAAGGTGTGAAGGCCTTCATCGAGAAGCGTGCACCGCGCTTCGAGGGGCGCTGACATGACGAACGCGACCGCCACGCTCGACCCCGACTCGCTCGCCCGCGCCACCGCGCGGGCCATGTACGACGCCGATGCGTGCAGTCGCGCGTTCGGCATGGAAATCGCCGAAGTACGCGCCGGCTACGCCCGTCTGCAGATGCGCGTGCGGCCCGAATTCCTGAACGGTCACCAGACCTGCCACGGCGGGATCATCTTCACGCTCGCCGATTCGACGTTCGCGTTTGCATGCAACTCGTACAACGTGAATGCGGTCGCGGCCGGCTGCTCGATCGAATTCCTGCGCCCCGTGCACGGCGGCGACGTGCTGACGGCCGAGGCGGTCGAACAGGCGCGCGCCGGCCGCCACGGCATCTACGACATCCGCGTCACGAACCAGACAGGCGACACGGTTGCGATGTTTCGCGGCAAATCCGCCCAGATCAAGGGCACGGTCATCCCGGAAGACCGCTGACGTCGACGGCTCGCCCATAACAAACACTGGAGACATGCATGACTACCCCGCTACCGCTCGAGCCGATCGAGACCGCCTCGCGCGACGAGCTGACCGCGCTGCAGCTGGAACGCCTCAAGTGGTCGCTCCGGCATGCGTATGACAACTCGCCCGTCTATCGCCGCAAGTTCGACGAAGCGGGCGTGCATCCGGACGACCTGAAGACGCTCGCCGACCTGTCGCGCTTTCCGTTTACGACCAAGGGCGACCTGCGCGACAGCTATCCGTTCGGGATGTTCGCGGTGCCGCAAGACCAGATCTCGCGCATCCACGCGTCGTCGGGCACGACCGGCAAGCCGACGGTCGTCGGCTATACGGCCGCCGACATCGACACGTGGGCGAACCTCGTCGCCCGGTCGATCCGCGCCGCCGGTGCGCGCCGCGGCGACAAGGTGCACGTCAGCTACGGCTATGGGCTCTTCACGGGCGGGCTCGGCGCGCACTACGGCGCCGAGCGCGCAGGCCTCACCGTGATCCCGTTCGGCGGCGGCCAGACCGAAAAGCAGGTACAGCTGATCCAGGATTTCCGGCCCGACATCATCATGGTCACGCCGAGCTACATGCTGTCGATCGCCGACGAGATCGAGCGCCAGGGGCTCGATCCCGTCAAGAGTTCGCTGCGCATCGGCATCTTCGGCGCGGAGCCGTGGACCAACGACATGCGCGTCACAATCGAACAGCGGATGGGCATCGACGCGGTCGACATCTACGGGCTGTCCGAAGTGATGGGCCCCGGCGTGGCATCCGAATGCGTCGAGACCAAGGATGGCCCGACCATCTGGGAAGACCACTTCTATCCGGAAGTCATCGACCCGGAAACCGGCGAAGTGCTGCCCGATGGGGAGCTCGGCGAGCTCGTGTTCACGTCGTTGACGAAGGAAGCGCTGCCGATCATCCGCTACCGCACGCGCGATCTCACGCGCCTGTTGCCGGGCACCGCCCGGACGATGCGCCGGATGGAGAAGATCACCGGCCGGTCGGACGACATGATGATCGTGCGCGGCGTCAACGTGTTCCCGACGCAAATCGAGGAACAGTTGCTCAAGCAGCGCGCGCTCGCGCCGCACTATCAGATCGTGCTGACGAAGGAAGGCCCGCTCGACGTGCTGACGCTCAACGTCGAGCCCTGCCCCGAGACCGCGCCCGATACCGCGGCGATACAGGCGGCCAAACAGGCGCTCGCGTACGACATCAAGTCGCTGATCGGCGTGACGGCCGTGATCAACGTGCTGCCGGTGAACGGCATCGAGCGCTCGGTCGGCAAGGCGCGCCGCGTCGTCGACAAACGCAAGGGCTAAAGTCGCGCGACGCACGCACGGCGCGCGGCGGCGAGCGCGTGCCTGCAAACGAAACAGCCCGGTCGGCCAACGCCGATCGGGCTGCTTTACTCCAAGCGTCGTTCGACGTGACACTCACCGGATCACGCGAACTGAAATCACGTGGTCACACCGGCGATCAGGCCGGCACGCGCCACGCGCAGGAGACGCACCGCGAATGCCGCGTCTCATGCGCGGGCCACCATCCGGGCAGCCCGCCCCTGCCCCAAATCACGAATTCGGGAACAGCAGCCACATCCGGCCGACCTGCTTCATCCGGCCGGCCTGGTCACCGGCGTCGTCGCCGAGCCCCCAGAAATAGTCTGCCCGCACGCCGCCCTTGATCGCCGAGCCCGTATCCTGCGCGAACACGAGCCGGTTCATCGGCGTATTCGTCAGCGGACGCGTGGTCTGCAGGAACACCGGCGTGCCGAGCGGAATCGACGACGGATCGACCGCGATCGAGCGCTCCGGCGTCAGCGGCACGCCGAGCGCGCCGATCGGGCCGTCCGCGCCGCCGTGCGGCGCATCCTCCTTGGTCGGCATGTCGCGGAAGAACACGAAGCGCGGATTCGTGTCGAGCAGCGCGTCGACGCGCGTGGGGTTCGCCTTCGCCCAGGCCTTGATGCCCTGCATCGTCGCTTGTGCGGGCGTCAGCTCGCCGCGATCGAGCAGCCACTTGCCGATCGAACGGTACGGCTGGTTGTTGGTACCGGCAAAGCCGACCCGCATCACCGAACCGTCGTCGAGCAGCACGCGCCCCGAGCCCTGCACCTGCAGGAAGAACGCCTCGATCGGATCGTCGACCCATACGAGTTCGTTGCCGTTCAGGATGCCGGCGCGCTCGAGCTGCGCGCGTGCGGGCAGCGCGGCGCCCGCGCGATAGCCGGCCGGCCAGCGATAGAGCGCGTACTGATACGGGCCGCGGCGCACGCGCGAACCGTGCAGCAGCGGCTCGTAATAGCCGGTCACGAGCCCGTCGAGCGTACCGTCGGTATTCGCGAACTGGAACGGCGTGAAATACGTTTCGAAGAAGGCGCGTGCGCTGCTGACGTCGAGTTCGTCGAGCCGGTCGGCGGCCGCGCAAGCGCGCGTCCAGGCCGGCTGGCGTGCGAGCCGCGCGCAGTTCTGCCGCAACGCGGCCGTCGCGCCGATCAGCGAATCGTCCTGCCAGCCCGGCACCTGCTGCCACGCGACCGGCGTGAGCCGCTTCGCGGCGACCTGCCCCGGCACGATCGCCGCGCCGGTCGGCGGCTTCAGCGCGGAGGTCCGCGTCGGCGCGCCGCCGCACGCGGCGAGCAGCGCCGCCGCCGCGGCTGCGGCCATCCACCCGGCCAGCCGGGGCCCAAACCACATACAATGTCCGTTCTTGATGGAAACCGCCATGTCAGATTTTCTCGACCAATATCCGATGCTCATCTTCGCGCTCGAAGCCTTCGTAGCGCTTGCCCTGCTGATCTTCATCGTCGTCTGGACGTCGTCGGGCAGAAAGAAGCCGGCCCGCCACAACGACCGCCAGCCGCGCTGACGCGCGCCGCACGCTCAATGCAGCGTGCGCGGCATGTGCAGGGCAAACTCGTCGACCGGCGCCTCGAAACGCTCGCCGTCCTCGGCCACGCAGAAGTACGCACCGCGCATCGTTCCGACCGGCGTCGCGATCACGGCCCAGCTCGTGTATTCGAAATGCTCGCCCGGCTGCAGCAGCGGCTGGTGCCCGACGACGCCGAGCCCCTTCACTTCCTGCACGTGGTTCTCGCTGTCCGTGATGATCCAGTGACGGGCGATCAGCTGCGCCGCGACCTGTCCGGTGTTGCGGATCGTCAGCGTGTACGCGAATGCGTATTGACGGTGATCGGGGTCGGATTGTTCCGGCAAGTAGCTGGTTTTCACCGAAACGGTGAACTGATACTGACTCATGGTGTGTCCGCTGTAGGTAACCGCGCGCGCCGATTCGAGCGGCCGGGCCGCAGGCGCGCCGCATTGGTTCGGCATTCTATGCGCAATCGGGCGGCAACCGCACGGCCTGCCGCCGCGCACCGGGTCGCCGGACGGTAGAATGACGGTTTTGCGCCGCAACGTCCCCGCTCCCCTGCCATGACTCAATTCCGCATCGCTCCCAGCATCCTCTCGGCCGACTTTGCCCGGCTCGGCGAAGAAGTCCGCAACGTGGTCGCCGCCGGCGCCGACTGGATTCACTTCGACGTGATGGACAACCATTATGTGCCGAACCTCACGATCGGCCCGCTCGTCTGCGAGGCGATCCGCCCGCACGTGCAGGTGCCGATCGACGTGCACCTGATGGTGCGCCCGGTCGACCGGATCGTGCCCGATTTCGCGAAGGCCGGCGCGAACCTGATCAGTTTCCACCCGGAAGGCTCCGACCACATCGACCGCACGCTGTCGCTGATCCGCGACCACGGCTGCAAGGCCGGTCTCGTGTTCAATCCGGCCACGCCGCTGAACTACCTCGACCACGTGATGGACCGCCTCGACTTCGTGTTGCTGATGTCGGTGAACCCCGGCTTCGGCGGTCAGTCGTTCATTCCGGAAACGCTGAACAAGCTGCGCGAAGCGCGCGCGCGCCTCGACGCGTACACGGAGCGCACCGGCCGCGAGATTCTGCTCGAGGTCGACGGCGGCGTGAAGGCCGACAACATCGCGGAAATCGCGGCGGCCGGCGCCGACACGTTCGTCGCCGGTTCGGCGATCTTCGGCAAGCCCGACTACCGCAAGGTGATCGACGAGATGCGCGCGGCGCTCGCCACCGTCGAGCGGAGCTGACACCGTGGCCGACTCGTCGTTCGCCGGCCACGCGCCGGCCGGGGCCGCCACGGACGCGGCCCCGATCCGCTTTGCCGCACCGCGCATCGATGCCGCGCTGATCGACCTCGACGGCACGATGGTCGACACGGCCGACGATTTCACGGCCGGCCTGAACGGGATGCTCGCGCAGCTCGGCGCGCCGGCCACGTCGCGCGACGAAGTCATCGGCTACGTCGGCAAGGGCTCCGAACACCTGATCCAGAGCGTGCTGAAGCCGCGCTTGCCGGCCGACGAAGCGCACGCGCGCTTCGACGACGCACTGGCGATCTACCAGACCGAATACGCGAAGATCAACGGTCGCCACACGCGTCTCTATCCGGACGTGGCAGCCGGCCTTGACGCATTGCGCGCGGCCGGCATCCGGCTCGCGTGCGTGACGAACAAGCCGCACCGCTTCGCGGTCGAGCTGCTCGAACAATACGGGCTGGCCGGCTGCTTCGGCATCGTGCTGGGCGGCGACAGCGTCGCGCGCAAGAAGCCCGATCCGCTGCCGATGCTGACAGCCTGCGACGCGCTCGGCGTCGCGCCGGGCGCCGCGGTCGCGATCGGCGACTCGGAAAACGACGCGCTGGCAGGCCGCGCGGCCGGGATGGCGACGCTGACGGTGCCGTACGGCTACAACCACGGCAAAGCTATACAAACGATAAATTCGGATGGTATAGTCGATTCGTTGCTGGTCGCGGCTCGCGCAATTTCCGCGCACAATGCCGGCCGGCCAACCGTCTGATTATTTCTTCCATCCGCATGTTTCTGAATAAAAAACGGAGTCTGAGCAGCATCGACCGGGGAGCCTGGCCCTGGCGTCGCTGGTCGCGCTAACCTCTTCGATGAGGTACGCTGAAGCACGTCTTCAGCGCCGTTTTTTATCTCGCTGCGCATCCGCGCGCCGACCGTCGCACCACCTCGAGTTCCACCGCGTCCGAACGCTCGCGTTCAGGATCCGCCGCAGGCTCGCGACGTTCACGCCCGGAGTGCCGGCCGGCAACAGGCACTTCTCGATCGACCGCCCTTTCGCCGACGGCCACCCGCGCAGCGTCAAATGATCCCTGGCGCACGCGCCGCTCGTCCCGAACAGGACCGGAACATGACCGAACTCGAATTCCAATCGCTCGCGAACGAAGGCTACAACCGCATCCCGCTGATCGCGGAAGCCCTTGCCGATCTCGAAACGCCGCTGTCCCTCTACCTGAAGCTGGCCCAGCCCGAACGCGCGGGCGCCAACTCGTTCCTGCTCGAATCGGTGGTCGGCGGCGAACGCTTCGGCCGCTACTCGTTCATCGGCCTGCCCGCCCGCACGCTCGTACGCACCCGCAACGGCGTGTCGGAGGTCGTGCGCGACGGCCAGGTCGTCGAGACGCACGACGGCGACCCGTTCCAGTTCATCGAATCGTTCCAGGCCCGCTTCAAGGTCGCGCAGCGCCCGGGCCTGCCGCGTTTCTGCGGCGGCCTCGCCGGCTACTTCGGCTACGACGCGGTGCGCTACATCGAGAAGAAGCTCGCGAACACCGCGCCGCGCGACGATCTCGGCCTGCCCGACATCCAGTTGCTGCTGACCGAGGAAGTCGCGGTGATCGACAACCTCGCCGGCAAGCTCTACCTGATCATCTACGCGGATCCGGGCCAGCCCGAAGCGTACGCGAAGGCGAAACAGCGCCTGCGCGAACTGAAGCAGCGTCTGCGCACGACCGTGCAGCCGCCCGTCACGTCGGCGAGCGTGCGCACCGAGACGTTCCGCGAATTCAAGAAGGAGGATTACCTGGCCGCCGTGCGCCAGGCGAAGGAATACATCGCGGCCGGCGAGCTGATGCAGATCCAGGTCGGCCAGCGGCTGACGAAGCCGTACCGCGACAATCCGCTGTCGCTGTACCGCGCGCTGCGCTCGCTGAACCCGTCGCCGTACATGTATTACTACAACTTCGGCGATTCCCACGTGGTCGGCGCGTCGCCGGAAATCCTGGTGCGCCAGGAAAAGCGCGGCGACGACCAGATCGTCACGATCCGGCCGCTGGCCGGCACGCGCCCGCGCGGCAACACGCCCGAGCGGGACGCGGAACTCGCGACCGAGCTGCTGAACGATCCGAAGGAGATCGCCGAGCACGTGATGCTGATCGACCTCGCGCGCAACGACGTGGGCCGCATCGCGGAAATCGGCTCGGTGCAGGTGACCGACAAGATGGTGATCGAGAAGTACTCGCACGTGCAGCACATCGTCAGCTCGGTCGAAGGCAAGCTGAAGCCCGGCATGACGAACTACGACGTGCTGCGCGCGACGTTCCCGGCCGGCACGCTGTCCGGCGCGCCGAAGGTGCGCGCGATGGAACTGATCGACGAGCTCGAGCCAGTCAAGCGCGGGCTGTACGGCGGTGCGGTCGGCTACCTGTCGTTCTCGGGCGAGATGGATCTCGCGATCGCGATCCGCACGGGCCTGATCCACAACGGCAACCTGTACGTGCAAGCGGCGGCCGGCGTCGTCGCGGATTCGGTGCCCGAATCCGAATGGCAAGAGACCGAGAACAAGGCGCGCGCGGTGCTGCGCGCGGCTGAACAGGTCCAGGACGGCCTCGATAGCGACTTCTGACCGGAGACTGACCATGCTGCTCATGATCGACAACTACGACTCGTTTACCTACAACCTGGTCCAGTACTTCGGCGAACTCGGCGAGGACGTGCGTACCTGCCGCAACGACGAAATCACGCTCGACGACATCGCGCGCCTGAACCCCGACACCATCTGCCTGTCGCCCGGCCCGAGCAATCCGCAGCACGCGGGCATCACGCTCGACGTGCTGCGCGAATTCGCGGGCAGGAAGCCGATCCTCGGCGTCTGCCTCGGCCACCAGGCGATCGGCGAAGCGTTCGGCGGCCGCGTCGTGCGCGCGAAGACCATCATGCACGGCAAGGTGAGCCGGATCGAAACCGACTGCCGCGGCGTATTCGCCGATCTGCCGAAGCATTTCGACGTCACGCGCTATCACTCGCTCGCGATCGAGCGCGAATCGCTGCCCGACTGCCTGGAGGTATCTGCGTGGACCGACGACGGCGAGATCATGGGCGTGCGCCACAAGACGCTGCCGGTCGAAGGCGTGCAGTTCCACCCGGAATCGATTCTCTCGGAGCACGGCCATGCGCTGCTCGAGAATTTCCTGAAGCAGCATCGCGCAGCGGCGCATGCCGCCGCACCGACTGCTTGACGAGAGACGCACGATGACGATTACCCCGCAGGAAGCGCTGCAGCGCACGATCGAGCACCGCGAGATCTTCCACGACGAAATGCTGCACCTGATGCGCCTGATCATGCGCGGCGACATGTCGCCCGTGATGGCGGCCGCGATCATCACCGGGCTGCGCGTGAAGAAGGAGACGATCGGCGAGATCGCCGCCGCCGCGACCGTGATGCGCGAATTCGCGAACCACGTCGAGGTGCAGGACAACTCGAATTTCGTCGACATCGTCGGCACCGGCGGCGACGGCTCGCACACGTTCAACATCTCGACCGCGTCGATGTTCGTCACGGCGGCCGCGGGCGCGAAGGTCGCGAAGCACGGCAACCGCGGCGTGTCGAGCAAATCCGGCAGCGCCGACGTGCTCGAAGCGCTCGGCGTGAACATCGACCTGCAATCGGACCAGGTCGCCGCGTCGATCGCCGAAACCGGCATGGGCTTCATGTTCGCGCCGAACCATCACCCGGCGATGAAAAACATCGCGGCCGTGCGCCGCGAGCTCGGCGTGCGCACGATCTTCAACATCCTCGGCCCGCTGACCAATCCGGCCGGCGCGCCGAACCAGCTGATGGGCGTATTCCACCCCGACCTCGTCGGCATCCAGGTGCGCGTGATGCAGCGCCTCGGCGCGCAGCACGTGCTCGTCGTGTACGGCAAGGACGGGATGGACGAGGTGTCGCTCGGCGCCGCGACGCTCGTCGGCGAATTGCGCGACGGCAAGGTGCACGAATACGAGATCCATCCGGAGGACTTCGGCCTGCAGATGGTGTCGAACCGCACGCTGAAGGTGGAAAATGCGGACGAATCGCGCACGATGCTGCTCGGCGCGCTGGACAACCAGCCGGGCGTCGCGCGCGAGATCGTCACGCTGAACGCGGGCACCGCGCTCTATGCGGCCAATATCGCCGAGTCGATCGCGGACGGCATCCAGCTCGCCCGCGAAGCAATCGCGAGCGGCAAGGCCCGCGCGAAAGTCGACGAACTCGTGCGCTTCACGCAGCAGTTCAAGCGCTGACCCTCTTACGAATCCAGCAGGAACCCACATGAGCGACATTCTCGACCGAATCATCGCCGTCAAGCGCGAAGAAATCGCGGCGGCCATGCGCAGCGCGCCGCTCGAGGCACTGAAACTCGAAGCATCGGCGCGCGACCTGCGCGACTTCGTCGGCGCGCTGCGCGCGAAGCACGCGACCGGCAACGCCGCCGTGATCGCCGAAATCAAGAAGGCGAGCCCGTCGAAAGGCGTGCTGCGCGAGCATTTCGTGCCGGCCGACATCGCGCGCTCGTATGCGGCGCACGGCTCCGCGTGCCTGTCGGTGCTGACCGACGAGCAGTTCTTCCAGGGCGGCGTCCGCTACCTCGAGGAAGCGCGCGCGGCCTGCACGCTGCCGGTGCTGCGCAAGGACTTCATCGTCGACGCGTACCAGATCGTCGAAGCCCGCGCGATGGGCGCCGACGCGATCCTGCTGATCGCCGCCGCGCTCGACACGCCGCTGATGCAGGATCTCGAGGCCTATGCGCATTCGCTCGGCCTCGCGGTGCTCGTCGAAGTGCACGACCGCCACGAGATGGAACAGGCGCTGACGCTCAAGACGCCGCTGCTCGGCATCAACAACCGCAACCTGCGCACGTTCGAGACGTCGATCCAGACCACGCTCGACATGCTCGACATGATCCCGGCGGACCGCATCGTCGTGACGGAATCGGGCATCCTGTCACGCACCGACGTCGACACGATGCGCGCGGCGAACGTGAACACGTTCCTCGTCGGCGAGGCGTTCATGCGCGCCGATCAGCCGGGCGAGGAACTCGCACGGATGTTCTTCTGATGGCGATCGAAAAGGAAATCAAGCTCGCGCTGCCGGCCGGCCAGGCCGATGCCGCGCGCCGCTTCTTCGAGACGCTGACCGGCGAACCCGGTCACGCGATCACGCTCGCGAACGTCTATTACGACACGCCCGACCTCGCGCTGGCGCGCTCGAAGAGCGCGGTGCGCGTGCGCCGCACGCCGGACGGCTGGCTGCAGACGTTCAAGACGGTCGGCAGCGCGGAAGGCGGCCTGCATAGCCGCCACGAGTGGGAACTGCCGGTCGCGGGCGACGCGCTCGAAATCGACGCGCTCGTCGCGGCCTGCGACGTGCCTGAAGCCGCCGCCGCGCTGAATGACGCGGCCGGCGCGCTGCATGCGCTGTTCCGCACGGATTTTTCGCGTACGCTGTGGCGCATCGCCATCGGCGGCGCAACCGTCGAGGCCGCGGTGGACCTCGGCGAGATCGTCGTCCAGGCGGAACACGAAACGCGCCGCGAACCGATCAGCGAAATCGAACTCGAACTGATCGACGGCCCGGAAACGGCGCTCGCGACGCTCGCCGCCGAATTGCAGCAGGCGCTGCCGGGCCTCGTTCCCGAAAACATCAGCAAGGCGCAGCGCGGCTACCGGCTGCGCGCGCAATAAACCCGCATCACGCATGGCAACCCGCAAGACTTCCCGCGCGCCGCAACAGGCGTCGCTGTTCGACGATCCCGTGCCGGAAACGGCACCGGACGATATTCCGTCCCCGGCTTCCGAGCCGCCTGCCGCTCGGCGCAAAGCAGCGAAGAAAACCGCAGCACCCGCACCCGCGCCAGCCTCGGCCTCGGCCGCGACCCCGAAGCCCGTCGCCGCCGACGTACCGCATCTCGCCGCGCAATTCGACGCGCTGCCGGCTGTCTGGCGCGACGTGCTGAAACCGTTCACCGACAGCGACGCGTACGCGCCGCTGTGCCGCTTCGTCGATGAGGAGCGTGCGGCCGGCAAGACGGTCTACCCGACCGACGTGTTCCGCGCGCTGCGCCTGACGAGCCCGGACGACGTGAAGGTCGTGATCCTCGGCCAGGATCCGTACCACGGCGACGATCGCGGCACGCCGCAGGCGCACGGCCTCGCGTTCTCGGTGCCGCCGGCCGTCCGCACGCCGCCGTCGCTGCGCAACATCTTCAAGGAAATCGCCGCGAACTTCGGTCACGACACGCCGCGGCACGGCTGCCTCGACACGTGGGCGCGCCAGGGCGTGCTGCTGCTCAACACCGTGCTGACGGTCGAGCGCGGCGCGGCAGCGAGCCATGCGAAGCGCGGCTGGGAGCAATGCACGGACACGCTGATCCGCGAGCTCGCCGGCCGTCATCGCGGGCTCGTGTTCATGCTGTGGGGCGCGCACGCGCAGGCCAAGCGCGCACTGTTCGACGCGAACGCGCATTGCGTGCTCGAGGCGCCGCATCCGTCGCCACTGTCCGCGCATCGCGGCTTCCTCGGCTGCCGCCATTTCGCGCTCGCGAACGACTATCTGGTCGAAGCAGGCCGCGAACCGATCGACTGGCGTCTGCCGGACGTGGCCGAAACGCTCGCGTAACGGCCCAGGCGGCGGGTTTGCCGGCCCGAATGCAACAACGCCGCGCCCCTTTCGGGGCGCGGCGTTTTTTATCGGGTGACGCAGCCGGTGCGTTGCACCCGCGTCGACCTCACGCGTTACGCGGCGGCGATTGCTTCGCGCGCGCTGGCGAGCGCGGCGCTTTGCGCATCCGGGCCGAGGTTCAGGCCTTCCGCGAAGATGAAGCTCACGTCGGTCAGGCCGATGAAGCCGAGGAACGTGCGCAGGTACGGCGTCTGGCTGTCGTTCGGCGTGCCGGCGTACTTGCCGCCGCGGGCCGTCACCACGTGAACCTTCTTGCCCTTGATCAGGCCTTCCGGACCGTTCTCGGTGTAGCGGAACGTGACGCCTGCGCGGGCGATCCAGTCGAAATACGTCTTCAGTTGCGACGAGATGCCGAAGTTGTACATCGGTGCGCCGATCACGATGATGTCGGCAGCCTGCAACTCGGCGATCAGCGCATCGCTCTTCGCGACGATCGCATTCTGTTCCGCGGTGCGCTTGTCGGCCGGCGTGAAGAATGCGCCGAGCACCGATTCGTCGAGGTGCGGCAGCGCATCGGCCAGCAGATCGCGAACCACGACGTTCGCGCCGGGGTTCGATTGTTGCAGCTTTGCCGTCAGTTCGTTGGCCAGCAGCGTGGATTGCGCACCTTGCGAACGCGCAGCGGAATTGATTTGCAGAATGGTCGTCATGTCAGGCTCCGGTGGGGTTGCGCTTCGGTAGCGCGAGTGACGCCATTGTGCGTGGCCGCATGACCGCGAAAAAGCGGGCCCAGGGCGACGGATTGTTGCAGCAGCAGAACAATCCTTGATCGCGCCCCGATACCCGCTTTCGGACGATTATCCCTTCAGCCAGGCTTCGCGGGCCTTCGTGGCCGCAGCCGGCTTCGCGGCCGCCGTCAGCCGGTAGCGCGTGACGTCCGGGCCGTCGAGCTTCAGTTTCGCGGTGCGCAGCTCGTCGCGGCGAAACGCGTGAACCTCCACCTTGTCGCCCGGCCGGTAGCGCGCGAGCAGCGCATCGAGGTTCGCGCCCGTCACGCGCAGCCCGTCGACCGCGATCAGCGTGTCGCCGGCCGACAACCCCGCGCGATGCGCGGCGCCGCCTTCGTAGACCGCCGCGAGCGTGCAGTCCGCGCCGCCGCGCAAACGCGCGCCGATCGTCGGCTTCGCGGCCGCGCCGGTCGCGACGTCGGGCGCCAGCGTCACGCCGAACGGCGCGAGCAGTTCGGCAAGCGGCAGATCGCGCGTGCCGTGCACGGCGTCGGCGAACAGGCGGCCGAGCGCGACGCCCGTCGCTTCCTCGATCAGCGCCTCGACTTCGTTTTCCTCGACGCCCGCCTGCTTGCCGCGATAGAAGTCGCGGCCGTAGCGTTGCCACAGCAGGCGCATCACGTCGTCCAGCGACTTCCGGTTGCGCGTGCGCGCACGGATCGCGAGATCGAATGCCAGCGCGACGAGCGAGCCCTTCGTGTAATAGCTGACGATCGCGTTGGTCGCGTTCTCGTCCTGGCGGTAGTACTTGATCCACGCGTCGAACGAGCTTTCCGCGACGCTCTGCTTGAGCCGGCCCGTGCCGCGCAGCACGCCGCCGATGGTGCGGCCCAGCGCCGCGAAATATTCGTCCTGCGACATCAGCCTGCTGCGGACCAGCATCAGGTCGTCGTAATACGACGTGAAGCCCTCGAACAGCCACAACAGCGACGTGTAGTTCTCGCGCGTGAGGTCGTACGGCACGAACGCCGCCGGCTTGATGCGCTTCACGTTCCACGTGTGGAAATACTCGTGGCTGCAAAGCCCGAGATACGTGCGATAGCCTTCCGTCGTTTCGGGGCGCCCTTTCACCGGCAGGTCGGTCCGGTTGCAGATCAGCGCGGTCGACGCGCGATGCTCGAGGCCGCCGTAGCCGTCGCTGACTGCAAGCGTCATGAACACGTAGCGGTCCATCGGCGCCTTCTTCGATTTCGGCTCGAACAGCGCGATCTGCGCTTCGCACACGCGCTTCAGATCGGTACGCAGCCGCTCCAGGTCGAGCTGGGTCACGCGCCCTGCAATCACGATGTCATGCGGCACGCCGTGCGCGTCGAACGTCGCGAGCGCGAATTCGCCGATCGTCACCGGATGGTCGGACAGTTCGTCGTAGTTCGCCGCGCGATACGCGCCGAAACCGTAGCGCTTCGTGCCGCGCGCCTCGGGCAGCGCGGTGCCGACACGCCACGTGCGGAACGCCGCGCCGGCCGGTTTCGCGATGTCGACTTCGCAGGGCGCCTCCTCGCGGCCCGCGACGCTCAGGAATACGGCCGTCGCGTTGAAGAAGCCGCCCGATTCGTCGAGATAGGCGGAGCGCACCGACAGGTCCCACGCATACACGTCGTAGCGCAGCGTCAGCGCGCCGGTGACGGGCGCGGCCTGCCACGTATGCTTGTCGGTCTTCGCGATGCGCACCTTGCGGCCCGCGTCGTTGAACGCGCCGAGCGTCACGATGTTGCGCGCGAACTCGCGCACGAGATAGCTGCCCGGAATCCATACCGGCAGCGAGAAACGCTGGCCTTCGGGATCGGGATCGGCAACCGTCACCGTCACTTCGAACAGGTGCGCGGCAAGATCTTTCGGGACAATCGAATAGCGGATCGGCTGGGTCATCGTGGCAATCGGTCGGTCGAATACGGCGGCGAAAACGAAGAGAGGCGCCGGCAGATCGTGCGGGCGCCCCTCGCTGGCCGGGCCATGCGCCCGGCGTGCAGTCGGTTACTTGCTCGAGGCGAGCGCCTGGTTGAGCTGGTCGGCCGATACCGCGCCCGGCAGGCGGCGGCCGTCCGGCAGGAAGATCGTCGGCGTGCCCGTGACGTTCATCCCGCGGCCCAGCGCGAGGTTCTTGTCGAGCGCGCTGGTATCGCAGGTACCAGGGCCGGACGGCGCGCGGTGGTCGAGCATCCAGCTCGCCCACGTCTTCGCGCGGTCGGTGGCGCACCAGATCGCCTTCGACTTCGCGGTCGAATCCGGCGACAGCACCGGGTACAGGAACGTGTAGACGGTCACGTTGTCGACCGACTGCAGCGTCGTCTCGAGCTTCTTGCAGTACGGGCAGTTCGGATCGGAGAACACCGCGATCTTGCGAGCGCCGTTGCCCTTGACGACCTTGATCGCATTCGCGAACGGCAGGCTCGCGAAATCGATCTTGTTGATTTCGGACAGGCGGGCGTCGGTCAGGTTCTTGTGCGTCTTGGCGTCGACGAGATCGCCGAGCAGCACGTAGTCACCCGCCGCGTCGCTATAGATGATCTGCGAGCCGAGGTTCACTTCGTAAAGCCCTGCAACCGGCGATTTCGACACGCTCTTGATCGGCGCGTCGTTGCCGAGACGGGCTTGCAGCGTGGCCTTCAGCTTGTCGGTGGTCTGGTCGGCCTGCGCGGTGCAGCCCAGCGTCGCCATCGCGACGGCCAGCGCCAGCGATGCGATGCGGATCGTTTTTTTCATCGAAATCTTCCTTCAGCTCAATCGGAGTGCTCGGCACAGTGTACGCCGTTATGGAACCGTCTCCGACCCGTGCAGCGGCAGAAGGTTCGATCAGCCGAGCGCGGCCGACACGAGCCAGCGCTTGACGAGCGGCTGCGCGCCGACGAACGCCATGCCCGCATTGCGCACCGCCTTCGCGAGCGAGCCGGGCACCGCGAACAGCCGCTGCAGGCCGTCGGTGGCGACCATCAGCGCGCGGATGTCCTCGCGGCGCGAACGCTCGTAGCGGCGCAGCAGCACCGTATCGCCGAGATTTCGGAAGCTTTCCTTGCCCGCGATCGCGTCGGCGAGCGCGGCGACGTCGCGCAGGCCGAGGTTCATCCCCTGCCCCGCGAGCGGGTGGATCAGGTGCGCGGCATCGCCGACCAGCGCGACGCGCGGCGCGATCAGCTTGTCGACCGTCTGCAGCGCCAGCGGGAAGCCGGCGGCCGGCGTCACGCATTCGAGCGTGCCGAGCTGGCCGTGCGACACGCGCTCGACCTCGGCCGCGAGCTGCGCCGGATCGAGCGCCAGCAATTCATCCGCATGCGCGGTGTGCGCGGACCACACGAGCGACACGTGACCGTCCGGCAGCGGCAGCAGCGCGACGATCTCGCCTTCGTGGAACCACTGCCAGGCCGTCTCGCGGTGCGGCCGCGACGCCTTGAAGTTCGCGACGACGCCCGTCTGCCGGTAGTCGCGCCGCTCCACCCTGGCCCCCATTTGGGAGCGCACCCACGAATGCGCGCCGTCGGCGCCGACGACGAGATCGGCCTCGAGCACCTGCCCCGACGACAGCGTGAGCACGGCCGCGTCGTCGCGCACGTCGAAACCCTGCGCGCGCGCATCGAACCACGTGAGGTTCGGCTGGAACCGCAGCGCGGCGTCGAGCGACGCCTCGACCAGCGACGACTCGGCGATCCATGCGAGCTGCGGCACGGACGCCTGGTAGGCGGAGAAATGCAGCTCGGCATGCGCGTCGCCATACACGCGCATGTCGTAGACCGGCGCGAGCCGGCCGTGGTCGAGCGCCTGCCACACCCGCAGCCGCTCGAGCAACGCCTGTGAACTGGACGACAGCGCGTAGACGCGCGTGTCGAACGCGAGATCGGCGGGGCGCGGCGTGGCCGGCTGGGCGAGCAAGGCTGTCTTGTAGCCGGACTGGGTCAGCGCGAGCGCGGCCGTCTTGCCGACGAGCCCGCCGCCGACCACGGCGACGTCGAAGGTGTGGTGGGCAGTCATGGCGGGCATTATAGCCGCGGGGCCAAACCCTTACGCGGCCGGACTTTGCGGGAAATCAGCAGAATCGCAGGCGCGGTGCGCGGACGCGGCGGCGCGCCGCATCGGCCGTTCGGCGCCAGCCCGGAATCCGGGGCGCCGGCACGGTACAATAGCGTCTTTGACCGTCGGCCCGCCGCGCTCCACGCGCCGGCCGCCCTTTTTTCCCGCGCCGCCGTGCCCTGTCCGGCCGCGCCGCCTCACCCGTCCGAAGGATTCCATGAGTCTCAAATGCGGCATCGTCGGCTTGCCCAACGTCGGCAAGTCCACCCTGTTCAATGCGCTGACCAAGGCCGGCATCGCCGCCGAGAACTACCCGTTCTGCACGATCGAGCCGAACGTCGGCATCGTCGAAGTGCCGGATACGCGCCTGAAGGCGCTCTCCGAAATCGTCAAGCCGGAGCGTGTCGTACCGGCCGTCGTCGAGTTCGTCGACATCGCGGGCCTCGTCGCGGGCGCGAGCAAGGGTGAAGGCCTCGGCAACCAGTTCCTCGCGAACATCCGCGAAACCGACGCGATCACGCACGTCGTGCGCTGCTTCGAGGACGAGAACGTCATTCACGTCGCCGGCAAGGTCAGCCCGATCGACGACATCGAAGTGATCAACACCGAACTCGCGCTCGCCGACCTCGGCACCATCGAGAAGGCGCTCACGCGTTATTCGAAGGCGGCGAAGTCGGGCAACGACAAGGAAGCGGCGAAGCTCGTCGCGGTGCTCGAGAAGGTGCGCGCGCAACTCGACCAGGGCAAGGCCGTGCGCGGCCTCGCGCTGTCGGACGACGAACAGGCGCTGATCAAGCCGTTCTGCCTGATCACCGCGAAGCCGGCGATGTATGTCGCGAACGTGAAGGACGACGGCTTCGAGAACAATCCGCACCTCGAGGCGGTGCGCAAGTACGCGGAAAGCGAAAATGCGCCGGTGGTCGCCGTGTGCGCGGCGATCGAGGCGGAAATCGCCGATCTCGACGACGCGGACAAGGAGGCATTCCTCGCCGACATGGGCATGGAAGAGCCGGGCCTCGACCGTGTGATCCGCGCGGGCTTCAAGCTGCTCGGCCTGCAGACCTACTTCACGGCGGGCGTGAAGGAAGTGCGCGCGTGGACGATCCACATCGGCGACACCGCTCCGCAGGCGGCCGGCGTAATCCACACCGACTTCGAGCGCGGCTTCATCCGCGCACAGACGATCGCGTTCGACGACTTCGTCACGTACAAGGGCGAGCAAGGCGCGAAGGAAGCCGGCAAGATGCGCGCGGAAGGGAAGGAATATGTCGTGCACGACGGGGATGTGATGAACTTCCTGTTCAACGTTTGAGCGAATCTCCCAGGCGTACGGCAATTCACGGAGAACCCCTTGCGGCCATGGTGCCGCAAGGGGTTTTCCGCTTTATGCTCCCAGCATCATTCCGCTAGCAGGCCACGATGACGAAGCACTGCCTATGGGTGCTCATGGCGGTTTCGGCTGCCGCACTCGCCGACCCGACACCGGCCGACGAGATATCCGCGCGCAGCGGTTTGCCGGCCAGTGAAGTCACCGCGCTCTTGAACCACTGCGCTTCGAGCCAAACCGGCATGAATTTCTGCGCCTGGCGCGATCAGATCGTTGCGGAACGCGAACTGCAACACGTTATCGACAAAAAGGTCCGCGCGCACCCGGAGCGCAAAACGTCGCTCGAGGCGCGGATCTCAAAATGGAAGAAGGCGCGAGACGCCTCATGCGAAAGGTCCGCACGCAAGGAATGGGGTGGAGGATCCATGCTTCCTGCGGCGGTAGCGATCTGTGCGACGGCATCGACGAAGAAGATGACGAAGACACTGTCCTCGACGCGAGATCAGGCCCAATCCTGATGCAAAGATGCGAACACACGCGAACGTGCTCGCTACTGCGCACCGGCACAGCAGCCGCGCTTCGATACCGGCCGACGCAGAGCATAGCCGGTCGGCCGCTTCGATTACCGCGACGGGCGCGACGAATCGGATTTGATCCGGCGCGCTTCAGTATCGTTGCCCGATCGTTGATCCCGCGACGACATCCTGCCAATCGCGGAATAAAAACGGCCCGACCGGCAACACCGATCGGGCCATGTTTCACGGCGCGGGCTTTCCGCCCGCCATCACGTCACGCCATCACGTCACGCCATCACGTCGCCGACACGCGCCGCCCTTCACCCGCCCGCGCATCGCGCCCCCGCTTGTTCAACCACGACGCAAGCAGCACGAGCGACGCCAGCACGGCCGTCGCGCCCACTTCCATCCGGTGATCCTCGCTGACGAACATCACGGTCAGCGTGCCGCAGATGAACAGGATCACGGCCCACGTGAGCCACGGGAACAGCCACATCCGCAGCGTCAGATCGGCGCCGCCCGATTCGAGCGTCTTGCGCATCCGCAGTTGCGAGACCGCGATCACGAGATACACGAGCAGCGCGATCGCGCCCGACGTCGCGAGCAGGAACCCGAACACCTGCTCCGGCATCAGGTAGTTCGCGATCACGGTCAGGAAACCGAACGCGGTCGACGCGAGCACGGCCGCACGCGGCGTGCCGGTCGAATCGGTGCGATGCAGGAACGCGGGCGCGTCCTTGCGCCGGGACAGCGAGAACAGCATCCGCGACGCCGTGTACAGCGCCGAATTCAGGCAGCTCGCGACCGATACGAGCACGATCACGTCGATGATCGCCTTCGCGTTCGGGACGCCGATCAGTTCCATCGCGCGCTGATACGAGCCGTGCTTCGGCAGCAGCGGGTCGTTCCACGGCACGATGGCCGCGACGACGAGGATCGAGCCAAGATAGAACAGCGTGATACGCCAGATGACGGAATTCGTCGCGCGCACGATCTGGCGTTGCGGGTTGTCCGATTCGGCGGCCGCGATCGTCACGATCTCGGTGCCGAGGAACGAGAACATCGTCGTCAGCATCGCCGCCAGCACCGCGCTCGCGCCGTGCGGCATGAAGCCGTCATGCACGAACAGGTTCGACACGCCCGACACGGCCGGTGCCGGAATGATGCCGACGATCGCCGCGCCGCCGATGCACAGGAACACGACGATCGCGACAACCTTGATCAGCGCGAACCAGAATTCGAATTCGCCGTAGTTCTTGACGGAAAAGAGATTGGTGACGGTGAGCAGCAGCGTGATGCCGAGCGCGAAGATCCACGTCGCGATGTCCGGGAACCACGCATTGAGGATGGTCGCGGCGGCGGTCGCCTCGATCGGGATCACCAGCACCCAGAACCACCAGTACAGCCAGCCGATCGTGAAGCCGGCCCAGTGGCCGATCGCGCGATCGGCATAGGTCGAGAACGACCCGCTGTCCGGATGCGCGACGGCCATCTCGCCGAGCATGCGCATCACCAGCACGACCAGCACGCCCGCGATCGCATACGCGAGTATCGATGCCGGCCCGGCTTCCGCGATCGCGTGCCCGGAGCCGACGAACAAGCCCGCGCCGATCACGCCGGCAATCGACATCATCGTTACGTGACGCTGCTTCAGGCCCGTGCCGAGGCCCGTGTTGCTTCCACTCATCTGTCTCTCTCCAAAAAACGGTTCCGGTACGACCGGTGTCGCGTGAAGGCGGCGCGGGGAGTTGTCGTTCTTGGGTCCGGCCGCGGCCGCGCGTGCGTCGCACGCGGGCATGGGCCGGATGGGGCCGCTCCGGTGGGGTCGTCCGCGCAGTCTGCGAAGCTGCGGGTGCGATGCGGCGCGCCAAGCGCCGGCGCATCGCGTACGCCCGTTCCGTCGGCTGTCGTCAGCCGCCTTCGAAGCGAAGGAGTGTAAGCACCAAACGGTTCTTCACTAAGAACCAATTGAGGAATTTCGATGGAACCACTCGTTGCATCGATACGAACCGATGCAACGGTTGATTGGTTCCGGCGGCGGCTCGAGCACGGGGCGCGCCATTCAGTTCGCGTCGCGGGCGGCTTCGTCCCGCCACTTCGCCGGCACGATCGAGAGCCATTCTCGCAGAAGCAGGTTTTTCACGGCGTCGGGGCGCGCGGCCGACAGGCGCACCAGCACGATCGGCCAGCCGACATAGTGATCGGTCACGTAGTACACGTCGGGCGCCGACTCGATCAGCCATGCACGCTCGTCGGGGCCGACGCCCTTCACGACGAGCGTGTCGCCGTCCTCGCGCAGCCGCGCGAGCAGCTTGCCCTTCACCTTGAGCGCGGGCGTGCCGTACGACGTGCCTTCCTCGACGCCGCGCCATGCCAGTGCGATCTGCCGGACTTCGTCGAATGTCACGATGCCTCCTCCACCGTACGCCGATGGTTGACGGTCCGGCTACCCTACCGGAAACCGCGCGACACGCCCAGCCGCGCGGCGCTATGCGCCGGTCGCACGCGCGGCGGCCGGCGCACGCCCGGTGGTCGCGACGATCGCGAACGCAATCGCATTCGCGGCGGCGCTCGCGAGGATCGGCACGAGATAGCCGCCACCCGCGTCGTAGATGAAGCCGGCGGCGGCCGGCCCGATCAGCGTGCCGAACGCGACGCTCGTGTACAGAATGCCGATGATCGCGCTCACGTTGCGCCCGCCGAAATAGTCCATCACGACGGCCGGCAGCACGGCGACCCAGCCGCCGTAGAACACGCCGAACACCAGTGCGAACGCGGCCAGCGTCGCGACGGTGCCGGCGCCCGCCCATGCGACGAGCGCGACGGCCATGCCGGCGAACATCGCGAGCAGCGATGCGCGGCGGCCGAAGCGATCGGCGAGGCCGCCGAGGAAGAAGCGGCCGGCCGTGCTGCCCACGCCAATCGCGCCGAGCAGCAGCACGGCCGTCGACGGCGCGACGCCATGATCGAGCGCGTACGGCACGAGGTGAACGAACGGGACGAACACGCCGAACGAGCAGACGAGGCAGGCCGCATACAGGCTCGCGAACGGCCGCGACGTGACGGCTTCGCGGACCGTCGCGCCGGCATGCACGTTCGCACCGGTCGACGCAGCAGCGGCATCCCGACTGCCGCCGCCGGGTGCGTCGCCGTCCGGCAGCAATCCCCGCCTGCGCGGATCGTTCTCGATCAGCAGCGACATGCCGGCTCCCAGGACGATCACGAGCGCGGCCAGCGTGAAGTACGCGCCGCGCCAGCCGACCTGCGCGATCAGCGCGGACGCGAGCGGCGGCATCACCAGCGTGCCGACGCCGATCCCGGCGACCGCGAGCCCCGACGCGAACCCGCGCCGGCGCACGAACCAGCGCTGCACCGCACCGACGGCCGGCACGTACGCGCAGCCGACGCCGAACCCGACACCGAGCCCGTACGCGACATAGACTTGCAGCAGCGTATGCGCCGCGCCGGCGGCCGCGAGCCCCGCGCCGGTCAGCAGCATCCCGGCGACGGCGAGCCGCCGCGAGCCGAAACGATCGGCCAGCGGCCCGCTGACGATGCCGAAGCCGAAGTACAGGAAGCCGGCGAGCGAGAACACGAGCGAGATCTGGCCGCGCGACGCGGCGAAATCCCGCTGCAACGACTCGACGAACGCGCTGAACATATACGCGCTGCCGAATCCGACGAACGTGACGGCGAACGCGGCCGCCACCACGTACCAGCCATAGAAAAGGCGCGACGCGCCCGGGCGGTTCATGACGATGCTCCTCTCAGGTTCGACCGGCCGCCGCGCGGCAGCCGTGTTGCCCCATGGATATAGTTGAACTATGTTGACCGCATCGGCTGCCGGCAGGCAGCCGCAAAACAAGCGATCCGATGCATCAACGGTACTCGCGCGTACGCGCCGCCTCAAACGATATTTCGTCGACCTTTCGATTTAGAAAAACTGAATGAATCGTTCCCGCCTGCCGCCGCTCAACGCACTGCGCGCCTTCGAAGCCGCGGCCCGCCACCTGTCGGTGAAGTCGGCGGCCGAGGAGCTGTCGGTCACGCCGGGCGCGGTGAGCCAGATGATCCGCGTGCTCGAGACGCATCTCGGCGTGCAACTGTTCGAGCGCGTGAACCGCGGGATCCTGCTGACGGCCGCCGGCCGCGACTACCTGCCGCCCGTGCGCAACGCGTTCCGGCAGATCGCCGATGCGTCGCAGCGCGTGTCGGGCGCCGCCGACAGCGGCGTGCTGACGGTGAGCGTCACGCCGTTCTTCGCGTCCGCGTGGCTCGTCCCGCGCCTCGCGCAGTTCCGGCAGGCGTGCCCGGACGTCGACCTGCAGGTCGTCACGAGCCACGCGCTCGCGGATTTCGCGCGCGACGGCGTCGACGTCGCGATCCGGCACGGCCTCGGGCGTTACATCGGGCTATGCAGCGAACGGCTGCTGACGGTGGAAATCGTCGCGCTCGCGTCGCCCGAACTCGTCGCGCGGCTCGGCATGCCGGCGACGCCGGCCGCGCTCGTCGGCTGGCCGCAGTTGCACGACGCCGAACGCAAGGGTTGGCACATCTGGTTCGGCGCACAGCGGATCGACGATTTCGGCCCGCCGCGCGGCCCCGCGTTCGACGATTCGGGCCTGCTGCTGCAGGCGATCGTCGCGGGCCAGGGCGCCGGGCTGCTGCCGGCCGCGATGGTGCGCGGCGAGCTGGCGAGCGGCCGGCTCGTGCAGCTTGCCGATGCCGCATGGCTCGACGATTTCGCGTACTACCTCGTCTATCCGCCGCATCATGCGGAACGGCCGAAGGTTGCCGCGTTCCGCCGCTGGATTCTCGACGCCGCGCAGGCCGACGGCGCGGCGTCGATGTCCGGCGCGACGTAGCGTCGCGCGGATACACGGCGCCGATCCGCTAACATGCGGCGCGGGCGGTCGGCCCGACATCGCCCGACATCGATAACAACGAACCGAACGAGAGAGACCATGCGTGCCCTGCTCCGCCGCGCGACACACGTCGCGACCCTGTCCGCCGCGCTCTTCGCCGCGGGCGCCGCGTTACCCACGCCGGCGCATGCCTATCGCGCGTCGCCCGGCTACGGCAACGAAGCCGATCTCGACCGTCACGACACGTATCGCAACCGCGACGGCGAAACCGTGCATGCGCCCGCGCATTCGAAATCGGGCCGCGTGCCGGACGGCGCGAGCGCGCGCTGCCGCGACGGCACGTACAGCTTCAGCCGCCACCGGCGCGGCACGTGCTCGGGGCACGGCGGCGTCGCCGCGTGGCTGTGAGCGCGGGTCGGCCGAATGGCCTGCGCCGTGCCAGCGGCAGCCGGCGGCGAAGTACAATACGCGCTCGCACCGCCGCGCCCCGCGCGGCACGCTCCGTACCGAATCACCCGACGCCGCCACGCCCGCGCGCGCTGCGCGGCCGTCTCAACCACTTCTGACTTTCACACCGAAATGGCCCAATACGTTTTCACGATGAACCGGGTCGGCAAGATCGTGCCGCCCAAGCGCCAGATCCTGAAGGACATCTCGCTGTCGTTCTTTCCCGGCGCGAAGATCGGCGTGCTCGGCCTGAACGGCTCGGGCAAGTCGACGCTGATCCGCATCATGGCGGGCGTCGACAAGGACATCGAGGGCGAAGCCACGCCGATGCCGAACCTGAACATCGGCTACCTGCCGCAGGAACCGCAGCTCGATCCGACGAAGACCGTGCGCGAAGCCGTCGAGGAAGGCCTCGGCGACCTGTTCCAGGCCAACAAGAAGCTGGAAGAAATCTACGCCGCGTATGCCGAACCGGACGCCGACTTCGACGCGCTCGCGGCCGAGCAGGCGAAGTACGAGGCGATCCTCGCGTCGAGCGACGGCGGCAGCCCCGAGCAGCAGCTCGAAGTGGCCGCCGACGCGCTGCGCCTGCCGCCGTGGGACGCGAAGATCGAGCACCTGTCCGGCGGTGAAAAGCGCCGCGTCGCGCTGTGCAAGCTGCTGCTCGAGAAGCCCGACATGCTGCTGCTCGACGAACCGACCAACCACCTCGACGCCGAATCGGTCGACTGGCTCGAGCAGTTCCTGGTGCGCTTCCCGGGCACCGTCGTCGCGGTCACGCACGATCGCTACTTCCTCGACAACGCGGCCGAATGGATTCTCGAGCTCGACCGCGGCCACGGCATTCCGTGGAAGGGCAACTACAGCAGCTGGCTCGACCAGAAGGAAGAGCGCCTGAAGCAGGAAGAAGCGTCGGAGTCGGCACGCCAGAAGGCGATCAAGAAGGAACTGGAGTGGGTGCGCCAGAACCCGAAGGGCCGTCAGGCGAAGTCGAAGGCGCGTATCGCCCGCTTCGAGGAACTGAGCAGCCAGGAATACCAGAAGCGCAACGAAACGCAGGAAATCTTCATTCCGGCCGGCGAACGCCTCGGCAATGAAGTGATCGAGTTCAAGAACGTCAGCAAGTCGTTCGGCGACCGCCTGCTGATCGACAACCTGAGCTTCAAGATTCCGGCCGGCGCGATCGTCGGCATCATCGGGCCGAACGGCGCCGGCAAGTCGACGCTGTTCAAGATGCTGACCGGCAAGGAACAGCCGGATTCGGGCGAAGTCGTGATGGGCCCGACGGTGAAGCTCGCGTACGTCGACCAGAGCCGCGACGCGCTCGACGGGTCGAAGACGGTGTTCGAGGAAATCTCGGGCGGCGCCGACGTGCTGACGGTCGGCAAGTACGAAACGCCGTCGCGTGCGTACATCGGCCGCTTCAACTTCAAGGGCGGCGACCAGCAGAAGATCGTCGGCAACCTGTCCGGCGGCGAGCGCGGCCGCCTGCATCTCGCGAAGACGCTGATCTCGGGCGGCAACGTGCTGCTGCTGGACGAACCGTCGAACGACCTCGACGTCGAAACGCTGCGCGCGCTGGAAGACGCGCTGCTCGAATTCGCGGGTTCGGTGATGGTGATCTCGCACGATCGCTGGTTCCTCGACCGGATCGCGACGCACATCCTCGCGTTCGAAGGCGATTCGCAGGTCACGTTCTTCGACGGCAACTACCAGGAGTACGAAGCCGACAAGCGTGCGCGCCTCGGCGAGGAAGCCGCGAAGCCGAAGCGTCTGCGCTACAAGCCGATCAGCCGCTGAGCGGCGCGGCCCAGGCAACCGGCGCCGCGCTCACGCGGGGCCGGCGCCGAAGCGGGCCGCAACCGGCACGGCACAACGAAGAAGCGGGCTCATGGCCCGCTTTCTGTATCCGCCCGACGCTCGCCCCGCCGCTTACGCGAGCGCGCCCAGTTCGCGCAGCCGCGCCTCGGTCGCCGCCGCGCTCGTGTGATGAATGCCATGCCAGCCGAGCGCCGTCGCGGCCGCCGCGTTGTGCGCGTTGTCGTCGATGAACACGAGCTCGTGCGGTGCGATGCCGGGCAGGTGCGGCTCGATCCGTGCCTGCATCTCGCGGTAGATCGCCGGATCGGGTTTCACGAGCTTCACGCGGCCCGACACGACGATGTCCTTGAACCGGCGCAGCACCGGGAAGTTGTCCCAGGCATACGGAAACGTCTGCGCGGACCAGTTGGTCAGCCCGAACAGCGGCATCCGCTGCGCGTCCAGCCGGTCGACGAGCGCCGCGCCCTCCTCCAGCACGCCGCCGATCATCTCGTGCCAGCGCGCGTAGAACGCGCGGATCAGCGCCTCGTGCTCCGGAAACTTCGCGACGAGTTCGGCCGTGCCTTCCTCGATCGTCTGCCCGCCGTCCTGGCGGACCACCCAGTCCATCGCGCACACGTGCGTGAGGAACCAGCGGCGCTCGGCATCGTCGGGAATCAGCTCACGGTAAAGGTACTCGGGGCTCCAGTCGATCAGCACGCCGCCGAAATCGAACACCACTGCCTTGATCGTCATGCGAACTCCGTGGCGAGCACGTCCGCGAGCGGCCGCGGCGTCACCGCGTTGCCCGACAGCGAATTGTTGTTCCAGATGAAGTGGTGGTGCGCGACGATCTGCGCCGCCGACAGATGGGCGCGCTCGTTCGTCGTGTGCAGGTCGGACACGACGGTCGCCCGGTAGCCGAGCAGCGCGGCACGGCGCGCGGCGGAATCGACGCAGAACTCGGTCGCATAGCCGCAGATCAGCACCGAACGGATGCCGTGGCGATCGAGCTGCGCCGCGAGCGGCGTGTCGTGAAACGCATCGCTTGCCTGCTTGCGCACGCGCCAGTCGGCTCGACCGACGACCAGCCCCGCATGCAGTTCCCAGCCCGGCGTGCCGGGCACGATGTCGTCGTCCGCGTCGCCGTCGTGCTGCACGAAGCACACCGGCGCGTTCGCCGCACGCGCCGCCGCCGTCAACCGGTTGATGCCCGACACCACGTCGTCGAGCCGGTACGCGGGCTGCGCCCGCTCCACCAGCCCGCGCTGCATGTCGATTACGATCACCGCGGTGTCCGCCATTGCCTTCCCTCGCTGTTATCGTCCGGCCGTCGTTCGATCGTTGCCGAATCGCGATCCGGCCGTTGCCTCACGTTGCGTCAGATCGGCTGCGTGCGCGCGTCGAGCCACGCCTTCGCGTCGCCGCTCAGGTGCCGGCCGACGCGCTCGCGCACCGTCGCGTGATACGTGTTCAGCCACGCGCGCTCTTCGTCGTGCAGCATCTCGATCAGCACGCAGCGCGTGTCGATCGGGCACAGTGTCAGCGTCTCGAACGCGAGGAAATCGCCGAATTCCGTCTGCCCGGCCGCCCGGTTCACGACGAGGTTTTCGATTCGGATGCCCCACTGGCCCGGACGGTACACGCCCGGCTCGATCGACGTGATCATCCCCTCTTCCATCGCCGTGTACGGCTCGGCGGGCGCATAGTGCGAGATGACCTGCGGGCCTTCGTGCACGTTCAGGAAGTAACCGACGCCATGCCCGGTGCCGTGGCCGTAGTCAAGCCCGGCCGCCCACATCGGCGCGCGCGCGATCGCGTCGAGCATCGGCGAGCGGATGCCGCGCGGGAAGCGGGCGCGCGACAGCGCCATCATCGACTTCAGCACGATCGTGAAATCGCGCCGCTGCAGGTCGCTGACGGTACCGACCGGCACGACGCGCGTGATGTCGGTCGTGCCCGTCACGTACTGGCCGCCCGAATCGATCAGCAGCAGGCCGTCGCCGGCGATCGTCGCGTGCGACTCGCGCGTCGCGTGGTAGTGCGGCATCGCGCCGTTCGCGTTGAAGCCGGCGATCGTCGCGAAGCTCGCCGATACATAGCCGGGCCGGCGGGCGCGCGCGGCCGTGAGCTTCTCCTCGATCGTCAGCTCGGTGATCGTCTCGCGATTGACGGCCTGTTCGAACCACGCGAAGAATTCGGCAAGCGCGGCGCCGTCGTGCTCCATCGTCACGCGTACGTGCTCGATCTCGGCGGACGTCTTGCGCGACTTCGCGAACGTCGACGGATTCACGGCCTCGACGAGCTTCACGCCGGCCGGCACGGCCTGGAGCGTGCCGAACGTTACGCGGCGCGGATCGATCAGCAGCGTCGCGCCGTCGGGCAGCGCCGCGAGCGCCGCGCGCGCGGCGTCGTAGGCGCGGACGTCGACGCCATCCTGCGCGAGCGACGCGGCCAGCGCCGGCGACACCTTGCCGTCGGCGACGAACAGCGTCGCGCGATCGGCGCCGATCATTGCGTGCGCAACGAACACCGGATTGAAGTTGACGTCGGCGCCGCGCAGGTTGAACAGCCACGCGAGATCGTCGAGCGTCGACACGAAGTGCCATTGCGCGCCCTGCGCGTGCATCGCGCGGCGCACTTCGGCGAGCTTGCTCGCGCGCGTCGTGTCCGCCTGCGGCGCCACGTGCTCGAAAACCGCATCGCCGGGCAGCCCGGGCCGCTCGGGCCAGATCGCGTCGAGCAGGTCGACGTCGGTACGCAGCGCGATGCCGCGCGCGCTCAGCGCGGCCGTCAGCGCGCGCGCGGCCGCGACGCCGAGCACGGCGCCGTCGACGCCGACCGTCGCGCCCGCCGCCACGTTCTGCGCGAGCCAGTCGACGTGCGGCGCGCTCTGCTGCCCGCCCGTCATCTTCATCAGCTGCACGCCGGTGCCCGCCAGCTCGGCGTCGGCCTGCACCCAGTAGCGGCTGTCGACCCACAACCCCGCGAAATCCGCGGTCACGACCAGCGTGCCGACCGAACCCGTGAAGCCGGACAGCCAGCGGCGCGCCTGCCAGCGCTCGGGCAGGTATTCGGACAGATGGGGATCGGCGGACGGCACGAGATAGGCGGCCAGATTCTCGCGGGCCATGGCGTCGCGCAGCAGCGCGAGGCGGGCCGGCACCGGCGAGACTTCGGGAAGACGGGCATTCATGATTTCACCTGAGAGCATTCAGCGACGGGCCGACAACGCGACCGTCACGGCTACGGCGACGAACGCGACGCCGGTGCAGACCGGCCATTCGAGCGTCTCGCCATCGTAAAACAGTCCCGAGAGATTGCCGACCATGCGGGCGGCGGCCGCGCCCACGATGCCGACGAGCACCGCGATCCACCACGCCGGCCGGCCCGTGCGCCGCATCGGGTGCAGCCAGCGGCCGAACAGCCCGACGGCCGCTCCCAGGACAAGGATTCCAAACCAGTTCATTCGACGCCTTCTATAAATTCAGATTCGTCCCATAGGCGTGAACGTTGCCAGCGGCTAGCATCGATTCATTCATCGAACCCGAGACCAACCGGGCGCCGCGAACGTTCGAGTGTAGGGGCCGACTCGACGTTATGGCAAGCGCGCGCCTGCTGCCGTATTGAAGAAATTCTCATGCGAATCGCTCTGATCGATCCCGAGTCGCGCCATGCCGCACTCCTGAACCGCCTGCTCTTCGCGGGCGGTCACGTGTGTCACGCATTTGCGTCCAGCGCCGCATTCTTCGCGTGGCTCGCCGCCGACAACACCTGCGACATGCTGGTCACGGGGCACTGGGCCGGCGACCAGCCGGCGCAGGAAGTCATTCCGCGCGCGCAAGCGGTCCTGCCCGGGTTGCCGGCCATCGCCGTGATGCCGTCGGCGCGAGAGAGCGAAATCGTCTCGTGCCTGCACGCGGGCGCCGACGATTGTCTCGTGCGCCCCGTGAGCGGGCCCGAGCTGCTCGCGCGCGTCAACGCGCTGATCCGGCGCGCCGGCGTACGCCGCGCACCCGCCCGCTCGCGCGAAATGTATGGCGAATACGCATTCGACGCCACGCATTGCCTCGTGCGTTTCGACGACGCAATCGTTTCACTGACGCCGAAGGAGTTCCGCTTCGCGCAGTTATTGCTCACGAACGTGTCGCGGCCCGTGTCGCGCGCCCATATCCTCGAAACGGTGTGGGGGCGCCGCCGCGACATGAAGTCGCGCACGCTCGACACGCACGCGTCCCGGCTGCGCAGCAAATTGCAACTGCTTCCGGAGCGCGGCTACCGGCTGTTGCCGCTCTACGGCTTCGGCTATCAGCTCGACCGCGTGCCGATCGAACCCCCAAATTCGCGGCCCCGCCACGCCGATGGCCGGTACGCAGCGAGTGAGGAAATCACCGAAACGCTATAATATGGGGCTAAACGATAGCCCTCGATATGCAACTCCTCACGATCGGAATCAACCACCACACTGCGCCTGTCGCCCTGCGCGAACGCGTGGCGTTTCCGCTCGAGCAGATCAAGCCGGCTCTCGCCACGTTCAAGAACGTGTTTCTCGGCCCGCAGGCGCCCAATACGCCCGAAGCGGCGATCCTGTCCACCTGCAACCGCACCGAACTGTATTGCGCGACCGACGATCGCGCGGCCCGCGAAGGCGCGGTCCGCTGGCTGTCGGAGTATCACCGGATCCCGGTCGACGAGCTCGCGCCGCACGTCTATGCGCTGCCGCAGTCGGAAGCGGTCCGGCACGCGTTCCGCGTCGCGTCCGGCCTCGACTCGATGGTGCTGGGCGAAACCCAGATTCTGGGCCAGATGAAGGACGCCGTTCGCACCGCGACGGAAGCCGGCGCGCTCGGCACCTATCTGAACCAGTTGTTCCAGCGCACGTTCGCGGTGGCCAAGGAAGTGCGCGGCACGACCGAAATCGGCACGCAGTCGGTGTCGATGGCCGCCGCCGCGGTTCGCCTCGCGCAACGGATCTTCGAAAAGGTGTCGGATCAGCGCGTGCTGTTCATCGGCGCCGGCGAGATGATCGAGCTGTGCGCGACGCACTTCGCCGCGCAGGGCCCGCGCGAACTCGTCGTCGCGAACCGCACGGCCGAACGCGGCCAGCGGCTCGCCGAACGCTTCAACGGCCGCGCGATGCCGCTGGCGGACCTGCCTACCCGCATGCACGAATTCGACATCATCGTGTCGTGCACCGCATCGACGCTGCCGATCATCGGCCTCGGCGCGGTCGAGCGCGCGGTGAAGGCGCGCCGCCACCGGCCGATCTTCATGGTCGACCTCGCGGTGCCGCGCGACATCGAGCCCGAAGTCGGCAAGCTGAAGGACGTGTTTCTCTACACCGTCGACGATCTCGGCGCGATCGTGCGCGAAGGCAACGCGTCGCGCCAGGCAGCGGTCGCTCAAGCCGAGGCGATCATCGAGACGCGCGTGCAGAATTTCATGCAATGGCTCGACACGCGCAGCGTCGTGCCGGTGATCCGTCACATGCATACGCAGGCCGACGCGCTGCGCAGGGCCGAAGTCGAGAAGGCACAGAAGCTGCTCGCGCGCGGGGACGATCCGGCCGCCGTGCTCGAAGCACTGTCGCAGGCGCTGACCAACAAGCTGATCCACGGTCCGACGAGCGCGCTCAACCGCGTCAACGGCGCCGATCGCGATTCGCTGATCGACCTGATGCGCGGCTTCTACCAGCACGCGCCGCGCTCGAACGACCAGTCCGGCCACTAGCGCCGCCCGGTCGCCCTGCCGCCGTCGGCCGTTGTCCCGCCGCCGGCCTATCCTTTCCGAATACCCCTTGCCCGGGAGCGCCGCTCCACACCATGAAGACGAGCATGCAACGCAAGCTCGACCAGCTTTCCACCCGGCTGGCCGAACTCAACGACCTGCTGAGCCGCGAGAACGTCACGGCCGACCTCGACCAGTACCGCAAGCTGACGCGCGAACATGCGGAACTCGGCCCGGTCGTCGAGCAATACGCGTTATGGCGCCAGTCGCGCAGCGACGAGACGGCCGCGCAGGAACTGCTCGCCGATCCGTCGATGCGCGATTTCGCGGAAGACGAAATCCGCAGCGCGCGCGAGGGCATGGCGCGCCTCGAGACCGAGCTGCAGAAGATGCTGCTGCCGAAGGATCCGAACGACGACCGCAACATCTTCCTCGAAATCCGCGCGGGCACGGGCGGCGACGAATCGGCGCTGTTCGCGGGCGACCTGCTGCGCATGTACCTGCGCTTCGCGGAACGCCAGCGCTGGCAGGTCGAGATGATGTCGGAAAGCCCGTCGGATCTCGGCGGCTACAAGGAAGTGATCGTACGCATTGCCGGCCAGGGCGCGTATTCGCGTCTGAAGTTCGAATCGGGCGGCCATCGCGTGCAGCGCGTGCCGGCCACCGAGACGCAGGGGCGCATCCATACGTCCGCGTGCACGGTCGCCGTGATGCCGGAAGCCGACGAGATCGGCGAGGTCGAGATCAATCCGGCCGACCTGCGCATCGACACGTTCCGCGCGTCCGGCGCGGGCGGCCAGCACATCAACAAGACCGATTCGGCGGTGCGCGTCACGCACATCCCGACCGGGATCGTCGTCGAGTGCCAGGACGACCGGTCGCAGCACAAGAACAAGGATCGCGCGCTGAAGGTCCTCGCCGCGCGCATCAAGGACAAGCAGTATCACGAGCAGCACGCGAAGGAAGCCGCGACGCGCAAGAGCCTGATCGGCTCCGGCGACCGCTCGGAGCGAATCCGCACGTACAACTTCCCGCAGGGCCGGATGACCGACCACCGGATCAACCTGACGCTGTACCGGCTCGAGGCGATCATGGACGGCGATCTCGACGAACTGATCGGCGCGCTCGTCACCGAGCATCAGGCCGAGTTGCTCGCGTCGCTCGGCGACGCCGACTGAGGCCGCGATGTCCGACGCCACCGCCGACGCCCTGCTGCGCGCCTCGCCGCTCGACCCGGTCGATGCACGCGTGCTGCTCGCGCACGCCCTCGGCTGGACCCGCACGCAACTGATCACGCGCGGCGACGCGCCGCTCGACGCGGCCGCGGTCGAACGCTACCGCGCGCTCGAAGCGCGCCGCGTCGCCGGCGAGCCCGTCGCGCAACTGGTCGGGATGCGCGAGTTCTTCGGCCGCCCGTTCGACGTGACGCCCGACGTGCTGATCCCGCGCCCCGAGACCGAGCTGCTCGTCGAAGCGGCGCTCGATGCGATCGACGGGCTGCCGCATGCGGCCGTGCTCGATCTCGGTACCGGCAGCGGCGCGATCGCCGTGTCGATCGCGGCCGAGCGCCCCGACGCGCGCGTGTGGGCGCTCGATCGTTCGCCGGCCGCGCTCGCGGTCGCGCAACGCAACGCCGACAAGCTGCTCGACGCGCACCGCCCCGGCGGCCCGCTGCGCTGGCTGCAGAGCGACTGGTACGCGGCGCTCGATCCGGCGCTCGCGTTCGATACGATCGTCAGCAACCCGCCGTACATCGCGCAGCACGATCCGCACCTCGCGCAGGGCGACCTGCGTTTCGAGCCGCGCGGCGCGCTCACCGACGATGCCGACGGCCTCAGCGCGATCCGCACGATCGTCGCGGGCGCCGGCGCCCGTCTGAAACCGGGCGGCACGCTGTGGATCGAGCACGGCTACGACCAGGCCGAAGCCGTCCGCGCGATCCTGGCGTCGCACGGCTTCGTCGCGGTGGAATCGCGCGCCGATCTCGCCGCCATCGAACGCACGACCGGCGGCCGCCGGCCGGGCTGAAGGCCGGCCCGCCCGGTTGAAATCCGCTATCATTTCGATCTAACGCCCCGCAAACGCAAGGTCAGTCATGGACACCCAACAACGTATCAAGCAAATCGTCGACGAAAACCAGGTCGTGCTCTTCATGAAGGGCAACGCGCAATTCCCGATGTGCGGCTTCTCGGGCCGCGCCGTGCAGGTGCTGAAGGCCTGCGGCGTCGACCAGTTCAAGACGGTCAACGTGCTCGAGGACGACGAAATCCGCCAGGGCATCAAGACGTTCTCGAACTGGCCGACCATCCCGCAGCTCTACGTGAAGGGCGAATTCATCGGCGGCTCGGACATCATGATGGAGATGTACCAGTCGGGCGAACTGCAGCAACTGTTCGCCGCCGCCTGACGCGCGGCACCCGCCCTCTTTTCGATGGCATCTCCCAGCGCGCCGCCACGCCGGCTGATCGTCGCGATCACCGGCGCCACCGGCGCGATCTACGGTGTGCGGCTGCTCGACCTGCTGCGCGCCGTCGGCGGCGTCGAAACGCACCTGCTGATTTCGAACGCCGGCTGGCTCAACATCCAGCATGAACTGAAGCTGCCGAAGGCCGACGTCGAAGGCCGTGCGGACGTCGTGCATTCGGTGCGCGACGTCGGCGCGACGATCGCGTCGGGCTCGTTCGCGATCGACGGCATGGTGATCGCGCCCTGTTCGATGAAGACGCTCGCGAGCGTCGCGCACGGGCTGTCCGACAACCTGATCACGCGCGCGGCCGACGTCACGCTGAAGGAGCGCCGCCGTCTCGTGCTGATGGTGCGCGAAACGCCGTTCAACCTCGCCCATCTGCGCAACATGACCGCCGTCACCGAAATGGGCGGCATCGTGTTTCCCCCGCTGCCCGCGTTCTACGCGATGCCGAAGACGATCGAGGAGCTCGTCGACCAGACCGTCACGCGTGTTCTCGACCTGTTCGCGCTCAGCGCTCCGCAAACGACGCCGTGGGCCGGTATCCGGCACGCGTAGTAAGTTACACCTCTTCAGCACGCTTTTCCGCCGATCTGCGCCGCAACGCCTTCTATTTCACGTCATTCGATGCGAACCGGCACCCGAAAGCCGGACCTCGACGCAATTATCAACGCTCAGGCGTCAATCAAATTCCGGAACGCCAGTTTATCAATGCACGGTACGCGCCTATAGTCAGCGGCAAACCCTTTTGCAGGTCACCATCATGAACCGCTTACCTTCGCTGTACCTGTCTCACGGCGCCCCGACGCTGCCGATCGATCCGACGCTGCCGTCCGGCGCGTTCACGCACCTCGGCGCCGAATTGCCGCGTCCGCGTGCGGTGCTGATGCTGTCCGCGCACTGGGGCACGCAACGGCCGGTCGCGAGCGTCGCCGCGCATCCCGACACGATTCACGACTTCTACGGGTTCCCGCAGGCGCTGTACGACATCCGCTATCCGGCGCCGGGCGCCCCCGACGTCGCCGAGCGCGCAGCCGCGCTGCTGAACGCGGCCGGCATCGCGACCGCGACGACCGAGCACGGCCTCGATCACGGCGCGTGGGTGCCGATGCTGTTGATGTTTCCGGAAGCCGACGTGCCGGTCGCGCAGTTGTCGATCCAGCCGCGCGCGGACGCCGCGCATCACTTCGCGCTCGGTCGCGCGCTGCGGCCGCTGCGGGACGAAGGCGTGATGGTGATCGGCTCGGGCCAGATCACGCACAACCTGCGCGCCGCCGACTTCGGCGCGGCGCCCGAGGACGCGGACCCGCGCGTCGCGGAATTCACCGACTGGTTCGAGGCGAAACTTGCGTCGCGCGACGTCGACGCGCTGCTCGACTACCGCCGGCAGGCACCGCACGCGGCGCTGATGCATCCGACCGACGAGCACCTGCTGCCGGTCTTCACGGCACTCGGTGCGGCGGACGACGACTACCGGCTCGGCATCCAGTCGCTCGGCACCTACCAGCGCGTGCTCGCGATGACGAACTACGTGTTCGCGAACGCCGGCGCCTGAACCTGGACGGCGGCGCGACCGCCGGCCAGCAAAAAGCCCGTCCGAGCATCGCTCGGACGGGCTTTTTTCACTGCATCCTGCCGCCGCCGAATCCGGCGGCAGGCCGGGCGTCAGACACCGACGCCTTCGAGAATCTCGTCGTGCGACTCGCGCTCGTCGAGATACTGGGTCCGGTAACCGGTATTCACGCCCCAGAAGTAGAACACCAGCGAGATCGCCGCGACGATCAGCATGTCCCAACCGTACGGCAGGTAGCCGTAGCCGCCGAATTCCTTGCTGCCGATCAGCGACAGCACGGCCATCGTCGGCAGGTACGCGACCAGCCACCACGCGGCCTTCAGGTCGGCACCCCAGCCGGTCCAGCCCGACTTCGCCTGGAAGTAGAAGTACACCGGCAGCGCGACGATCATCAGCAGAATGATTTCGCCCGTCAGCGGCCACTTCGCCCAGTACAGGATCAGCGACGCGCACACGAACGCGAACGGGGCGATCAGCTTCATCAGCGGAATCGACAGCGGACGCTCGATGTCGGTCGCCGCGCGGCGCAGCGCCATCAGGCTGATCGGGCCCGTCAGGTACGAGATCACCGTCGCGACCGAGATCACCGCCGCGAGCGAACTCCAGCCGCGGAAGAAGAACAGGAAGATGAACGACACGAGCAGGTTGAACCACATCGCCTGACGCGGCACGCCGTAGATCGGGTGCACGTTGCCGAACATCTTCGGCATCGTGTTGTTGCGCTCCATCGCGTAGATCATGCGGGTCGTCGTCGCCATGTAGGTCGTACCGGTGCCGCTCGGGCTGATGAACGCGTCGACGTACAGCAGGATCGCGAGCCAGTTCAGGTTCAGCGCGATCGCGAGTTCCGCGAACGGCGACGAGAAGTCGAAGTGCGCCCAGCCCTTCGCGACGTCGGCCGGGTTCACCGAGCCGATGTAGGCCATCTGCAGCAGCACGTAGATCACGAGTGCGAGCAGGATCGACGTGATCACCGCGAACGGCACGCTGCGCGACGGATTGCGCGCCTCACCGGCCAGGTTCACCGGGCTCTGGAAACCGTTGAACGCGAACACGATGCCGCTCGTCGCGACCGCGGTCAGCACGGCCGACCAGCCGTACGGCGCGAAGCTCGCGTTGGAGGCGGTGCCGAGGTTCTCCGAATGGAAGCTCGTCAGCATCAGGCCGAGGATCGTGAGGCCCGGGATCAGGAACTTGAAGATCGTGATCGCGGTGTTCGCCCGCGCGAACGCCTTGACGCCCCAGTAGTTCAGCATGAAGTAGATGACGACCAGCACGGCCGACAGCAGCAGGCCTGGGGTCGTCAACTCGCCGTTCACGAACAGCGCGTGCGCCCATGGATACGGCCACGTGCTCATATACTGGATCGACGCTTCGGCCTCGATCGGGATCACGGATACGATCGCGATCCAGTTGGCCCATGCACTGATGAAACCCACCAGCGAACCGTGCGAGTAGCGCGCGTAACGCACCATGCCGCCCGACTCGGGGAACATCGCGCCCAGTTCCGCATACGTCAGCGCAATCGCGAGAATGACGACAGCGCCGATGATCCAGGCGCAGATCGCCGCCGGACCGGCGATCTTCGCGGCTTTCCAGGCACCGAACAGCCAGCCCGAGCCGATAATCGAACCCAGCCCCGTCAGCATCAATGCAAACGGGCCGATGTTCCGTTGAATAGAACTCTTCACATCCTCTCCTGTGTCTCAAAAAGCATGGTCGGCCTGCTGTCCGGGATCGGCTCGGACTGCACCGCGCACGCATTCTTGGGGGGACGGTTGCCCGATCGGGGCAACCCGTCCACGCGGCGCGTAGTTTAACGGTTGCACCTTAAACGTGGCGCCAAAATCGATCGGCCCCTACAAAAAATTCGCATCGCTTGCAAGCTTTGTAAACCTGATCTCCGCAATAACCCTGATAGCATGGGAATACGGTTGACCGTCAGACGGATTAGCCGTATAAAGGACTTCGCAGGATTTCAAGTGGCGAGTGAATTGGTTCTTTCGTAGTTCGCCCATCAACGGTACTCCGGTTGGTCCTATTACCCCTTCCTTGATTTTCCGCACCCCATGGGCTTCGGCCCCGTTTTATCTTTTTAGGAACAAGTAACATGGCAACCGGTACCGTCAAGTGGTTCAATGACGCAAAGGGCTTCGGCTTCATCACCCCGGAAGGCGGCGGCGACGATCTGTTCGCGCACTTCTCGGAAATCCGCGTCGAAGGCTTCAAGACGCTGCAAGAAAACCAGAAGGTTGAATTCGAAGTGAAGACGGGCCCGAAGGGTCTGCAAGCTGCGAACATCCGTCCGGTCTAAGCTTGGCGCGATCATTCGTGTAAAAAAGCCCCGCTTCGGCGGGGCTTTTTGTTTTTGGGCGCCGATCGTCCGGCCGGCGTGGCGACCTTTTGGCCGCCCGCCCTTCAGCCGAACAATCGCTGCGCGTGAATGCCGAGGCCCGTCGCGACACTCGCGAGGCGATCGCCGAACACCGGCTGCGCATCCGGGAACGCGCCGGCGAGCGCGCCCGACAGGAACGCGAGCCCCGTCGAACCGCCGGTGAAATACAGCGCACCGACATCGCGCGGCGCCACGCCCGCGAGCCGCACCGTCTCGCGCGCGGCGTCGACGATGCGCGCGGTGTCGTCGCGGCTCGCCTCGACGAGGCGATCGGCGTCGAACGCGATCTGCAGATCCTCTTCCACGTCGTTCAGGTCGATCATCGTCTCCCCGCCCGCCGCGACGCCGATCTTTGCTTCTTCCGCCCGCGCCATCAGCGCGTGCCCGAGCCGCTGCTCGACCACGCTCGTGAGCCGGTCGTACTGCCGCACGTCCTGATACAGGTGCTTCATCAGCTTCAGCTCGCCGATTCGCTTCGGCGTGTAGACGGTGTTGATCAGGTGCCAGGTCGCGAGATCGAAGTAGATCTTGTTCGGCAGCTCGCGCCCTTCCGGGTCGAGCGAACGGTAGCCGAATGCGGGCAGGATCGCCGCGAGCTCGACGCGCCGGTCGTAGTCGGTGCCCGCGACGTGCACGCCGTGGTGCGCCAGCACGTCGTCCTTGCGCTCCAGCCGCGCCATCCGCTCCGGGCCGACACGCACGAGCGAGAAGTCGGACGTGCCGCCGCCGATGTCGGCCACGAGCACGAGGCGCTCCGCCGACTGGCGCGACTCGTAGTCGAACGCGGCGGCGATCGGTTCGTACTGGAAGTAAACGTGCGCGAAGCCGACCGATCGCGCGGCCGCCTCGAGCTGATCCTGGGCGAGGCGGTCGGCGCGCGGATCGTCGTCGACGAAGAACACCGGCCGGCCGAGCACCGCGCGGCCGACCGGCGCGCCCGCGCACGCTTCGGCCTTGCGCTTCAGGTGCATCAGGAAGCGCGCGATGATTTCGGTGTACGCGATCGCGCTGCCGTCGCCGAGATCGGTCGTCGTTTCCGCGAGCGGGGAGCCGAGGATGCTCTTCATCGAGCGCATCAGCCGGCCGTCGAAACCGTCGATATAGGAGGCCAGCGCCGCCCGGCCGTATTCGACCGTCTCTTCGTCGTTGTTGAAGAAGATCGCGGTGGGCAGCGTCAGGTGGTCGCCCTCGACGGGCGCGAGGCGCATGCCATCGCCGTCGGGCAGCGCCACGGCGGAATTGGACGTGCCGAAATCGATCGCGCAGTAAGTCATGGGAAATTGCCGCAGCAGGGCCGGCGCGAAAACGGAAAGGACGGGCTTTTTAACATGAAGCCCGCGGGATCACAACCGGGGCCGGCCGCCGGCGCCGCGCAACGGTCGCCGGCGGCGACGGCGCGCCGCGTGGCGCGCCGGGGGAACCTGCGCGGGGCAGGATGCGCAGCGACGCACCCTGCCCGCCCGCGCGGTCAGGCTGCCGCGTCGAAGCTCTTCTTCCAAGCACCCGCGTAGACGACTTCGCCGATCGCATGGCGCGTGCGCGGCGCCTTCTCGCGATCGCGCAGCACGGGATCGAGCTTGTCGACGTTGCCGTAGTGGCCAAGCGAGATGATCGACACGATCGCGACGTCCGCCGGAATCGCGAACGCGTCGCGGAATGCCTTCGCGTCGAAACCGCTCATCTGATGCGCGGCGAGGCCGAGCGCGTGCGCCTGCAGCACCAGCGACATCGCGGCGGCGCCGGCGTCGTACAGCGCGGTCGGCGCCGGCTCGCCCTTCGGCGTGAGCGTGTGCGCGGTCACGGCGATCAGCACTGGCGCCGGCGCATTCCAGCCCTGGTTGAACGGCACCAGCGTCGCGAACGCGCGCTTGAACGCGTCTTCGTCCTGGGTGCGATCGAATACGATGAAACGCCACGGTTGCGCGTTGTACGCGGACGGGGCCCAGCGTGCCGCTTCGAGCACCGCGTGGAGATCGCCGGCGCTGATGGGTTCATCCGAATACGCGCGCGGGCTCCAGCGGCCCGCGATCAGATCGTGAATCGAAACAGTGGTGGGAGCAGGTTTGACGGACATGCGGTTCCTCGCTGACATCGATGAAGGGGCGCGAACGCCCCGGCGAACAGCAAGCATACCTGCTTGAACGGTTGCGCGCCCGATCCTGCCGCGCTATGCAAATCTCCTTGCGTGCAATGGCCGGCCGCGGTGCAGGCGGCCGGTCGATCCACCGCGATCAGGCTGCCTGCGCGGCCGCGCGCGACGGACCGCGGTTGATCCGCAACACGATCAGCGCCCCGACGATGCACAACCCGCCCGAGATCATCGACGCGATCGTGTAGGTGCCGAGGCTCGCGCGCAGCAGCCCGGCGCCGAGCGCCGCGAATGCCGCACCGAGCTGGTGGCCGGCGACGATCCAGCCGAACACGACCGGTGCCGCCGCCTTGCCGAACACGTCGGTCGCGAGCCGCACGGTAGGCGGCACGGTCGCGATCCAGTCGAGCCCGTAGAACATCGCGAACAGCGGCAGCCCGAAGAAATCGATCCCGAACGCGTGCGGCAGATAGATCAGCGACAGCCCGCGCAGCCCGTAGTACCAGAACAGCAGCACGCGGTTGTCGTAACGGTCGGACAGCCAGCCCGACAGCGTCGTGCCGAACAGGTCGAATATGCCCATCGCCGCGAGCAGCGACGCGCCCTGTACTTCGGTCATCCCGTAGTCGCTGCACATCGCGATCAGGTGCGTGCCGACGTAGCCGTTGGTGCTCGCGCCGCAGATGAAGAAACTGAAGAACAGCAGCCAGAAGTCGCGCGAGCGGCTCGCCGTCAGCAGCGTGCGGAACGCGACCGCGAGCGGGTTCTCCTTCGTCGTGTCGGCCGCGGGCGGCGCATCGGCGGGCTCGCCGTACGGGCGCAGTTGCACGTCGGCAGGCCGCTCGGGCAGCAGGAACGCGACGAGCGGAATCACGATCGCGGCCGCCACCGCGACGACCAGCACGACCGGCCGCCAGCCATGGCGCTGCGCGATCGCCGCGAGCATCGGCAGGAACACGAGCTGGCCGGTGGCCGTGCTCGCGGTCAGGATCCCCATCACGAGGCCACGCCGCGCATGGAACCAGCGCGTGACGAAGGTCGCGGACAGCGTTAGCGCGACGACGCCCGTCGAGCAGCCGACCATCAGCCCCCAGATCACGACCATCTGCCAGCTCTGCGTCATCATCGACGACAGCGCCACGCCCGCGCCCATCGTCACGAGCGCGGTGAGGATCGTCGGGCGCAGCCCGAAGCGCTGCATCGCGGCGGCCGCGAACGGGCCCGTCAGGCCATATAGCGCGATGTTCACCGAGATCGCCAGCGAAATCGCCGCGCGGCTCCAGCCGAGCTCGCGTTCGAGCGGTACCATCAGCACGCTCGGCGTCGCGCGTGTGCCGGCCGCCGCCAGCAGGATCAGGAATACCACCGCCGCCGCGAGCCATCCGTAATGGAAGCGCCCGCCGATTCGTGTCACTGCCCAATTCATTTTCGCGTTCTCCAGTTGGCGGGCGCCGGCGCCATCGCACCCGCGCCGCCCGACCAGGCCACCTCCGCCACGCATTTCAACATCGGCTGACCCGGGCCGACGCTCGGCATTCGTCTGTTGATCCGGATGCGATTGTTACCGACCGGTCACAACTGTGTTGCGATCGTAGTTACCAGTCGGTAACATGTCAAGCAATCCATTATGTCGTCGAGGGTCATCATGTCGGGCATCGAGGTCGCCAAACCGCCGGCGCGGCGCACGCGCCGGCCGATCGACGGCGCCACCGCGCAGGAACACCTGCTGCGTGCCGCCGAGGAGTTGTTTTACAAGGAAGGCGTGCGGACGGTCGGCGTCGAGGCGGTGGTGGAGCGCGCCGGAGTCAACAAGATGAGCCTGTACCGCCAGTTCGCGTCGAAGGACGAGCTGATCCTCGCGTATCTGGAACGGATGGACGCGTGCTTCTTCGAGCGGCTCGATACGAGCGCCGCGAAGCATCCGGGGCAACCGAAGGCGCAGTTGATCCAGTATTTCGTCGACCTCGCCGAGCGGGCGACGCAAAAGGACTATCGCGGCTGCCCGTTCGTCAACGTGGCCGCCGAATTCCCGGATGCATCGCACCCGGCGCGCGAACGCGTCGCGCGGAACAAGGAGCAGCTGATGGAACGGCTCGTCGTGCTGTGCGAAGGCGCCGGCGCGCGGCAACCGAAGGCGCTGGCCGATGCGCTCGCGCTGGTGGTCGAAGGCATCTACGCGGCGAGCCAGACCTACCGGCACGGCGAAACGCCGATCGGCACCGCGCCCGCGCTCGTCACGCAGTTGATCGAAGCGGCCTGTGCGTGACGGATCGCATGCATTCGTCGCCGGCGCGCCCGCTACAATGCGGCCCTCTTCGCCCTTGCGCCCGACCGGTATCACGATGACCGACACCCGCCCCGACTCGCACGACGACATCCTCGCCGCCACGCGGCACTGGCTCGCACGCGCGGTGATCGGGCTCAACCTGTGCCCGTTCGCGAAAAGCGTCTATGTGAAGGAACAGGTGCGCTACGCGATCAGCGAAGCGACGACGCTGGAAGACGCGCTCGCCGAACTCGAAACCGAGCTGCGCGCGCTGGAAGCGGCGGATCCGCGGCAGGTCGACACGACGCTCGTGATCTACCCGCACGCGTTCGCCGATTTCGTCGACTACAACGATGCGTTGTTCTTCGCCGAGCGGCTCGTGCAGCAGTTGCGACTCGACGGCGTGCTGCAGATCGCGAGCTTCCATCCGCAATACCGGTTCGACGGCACCGAACCCGACGACATCGAGAACTACACGAACCGCGCGCCCTACCCGATCCTGCACCTGCTGCGCGAAGACAGCATCGCTCGCGCGGTCGATGCGTTCCCGGACGCGTCCGCGATCTACGAAAAGAATCAGGAAACGCTGCGCCGCCTCGGCCACGAAGGCTGGCGCGAATGGATGCGCCGCCCGGGCGACGACGTGTGACGCGGCGTGCAACGTGCGGCGTGCAACGCGCGCGGCGCGGGCGCCATGCCCGCCCGGCCGCCCGGCCGCGCGTTCGCCCGTCAGCCTTCGGCCGGCTCGGCCGCGGCGTCGCCCGCCGCCGAGGCCTGCGCGACGAAGAAGCGCTCGTTCAGTTCGGCGAGCCCGAACATCCCGAGGATCTCGTTCAGCCGCTCGCCGGGCCTGCGGCGCGGCAGGTTCTTGTACTGCGCGATGATCAGCTCGTTCTTCATCGAATGCTCCCAGCCGACCAGCTCGGTCACGCTGACCTGGTAGCCGTGCGCTTCGAGCTGCAGGCAGCGCAGCACGTTGGTGATCTGGCTGCCGAATTCGCGCGTATGGAGCGGATGGCGCCACACCTCGGTCAGCGCATTCGCGAGCGACTTGCCCTTGTTCTTGCGCAGCACGCCCGCGACTTCCGCCTGGCAGCACGGCACCAGCACGATGTGCTGCGCGCGCTTCGCGAGCGCGAAGCGGATCGCGTCGTCGGTCGCGGTGTCGCACGCGTGCAGCGCGGTGACGACGTCGACCGTGTCGGGCAGTTGCGGCGACGTGATGGAATCGGCGACCGACAGGTTCAGGAACGACATGCCGCCGAACCCGAGCCGCGCGGCGAGCTCGGTCGAGCGCGTGACGAGTTCCTCGCGCGTCTCGATGCCGTACACGTGCGACGCGAACGCCGGCGTGCCGTGCCCGGACTGCTGCTTGAAGAACAGGTCGTACAGGATGAAGCCGAGATACGACTTGCCAGCGCCGTGGTCGACGAGCGTCACGTGGCCCTTGTCGGCCTGCACGCCGGCGAGCAGCGGCTCGATGAACTGGAACAGGTGATAGACCTGCTTCAGCTTGCGGCGGCTGTCCTGGTTCAGCTTCCCGTCGCGGGTGAGGATGTGCAGTTCCTTCAGCAGCTCGACGGACTGCTCCGGGCGGATTTCGTGGGTCTTGTTCGACATCGTGAAGCGGCGCCGGGCCACGGTCGGTCGACCACGGCCCGGCGGCGAAAATTCGTGAGGAATGGCGACAGTTTACCGAAAATACGCGGTCAGGCCCGCGCGCCGAGGCGCCAGAGCGACGTGACCTCGGCGCGGCGCGCCGCGTGCAGCGGATCGTCGGCGTCCGTCGACTTCGGGTGCGCGGGGCGGATGTCGTCGCGGCCGAGCACGACGAGGCCGGCCTCGTCGATCCATTGCAGCAAGGTTTCGCGCGGCCGCAGGCCGAGATGCTCGGCGAAATCGGACAGGATCAGCCAGCCCTCGCCGCCCCGCTCCAGATGCGCGGCCAGCCCCGCGAGGAAACCGCGCAGCATGCGGCTGTCAGGATCGTAGACCGCGTATTCGATCGGCGCGCTCGGCCGGGCCGGCACCCACGGCGGATTGCACACCACGAGCGGCGCCCGGCCGGCCGGAAACAGATCGGCCTCGACGATCTCGACGTGGCCCGCATGACCGAGCCGCGCGACGTTCTCGCGCGCGCAGGCGAGTGCGCGCGGATCCTGGTCGGTCGCGACGACGCGCTCGACGCCGCGTGACGCAAGCACCGCCGCCAGCACGCCGGTGCCCGTGCCGATATCGAACGCGAGCGACGTCGCCGGCAGCGGCGCGCGCGCGACGAGCTCGACGTATTCTCCGCGCACCGGCGAGAACACGCCGTAGTGCGGATGGATCGGCGCGCCGCCGAGCGCCGGGATCGGCACGCCTTTCTTGCGCCACTCGTGCGCGCCGACGAGGCCGAGCAGTTCGCGCAGCGACACGACCGACGGCGCGCCGCCGGGGCCGTACGCTTCCTCGCAGGCGGCACGCACGTCGGGCGCGCGGCGCAGCGGGATCGTGTAATCGGCGTCGAGCGGGATCAGCAACATGCCGAGCGTGCGGGCACGCTGCGATTGCGCGAGGCGATGCAGATTGAAGGCGTCGACGCCGGCCGCGGCTTTCGCCTTCTTCGGCTTGCGTTCGACGCGGCGCGCCATCGCCTGCACGAGCTGGCGCGCATTGTGGAAGTCGCCCTGCCAGACGAGCGCGGTGCCCTCGCATGCGAGGCGGTAGGCCGCGTCGGCGGTGAGGCGGTCATCGGCGGGCACCGCGCGCTTCGGCGGTTGCACGCCGGCCTCGGAGCGCCAGCGCACGGCATGATCGACGCCGTCGGCGTCGGTCCAGTGGAAAACGGGGGAATCGGTCACGCGAACTCGGTTACGGTTGGCTTCAACGGCGGCGAGAATTCACCGCGCGGACCACACCATACCGCGCTTTGCCCGACCCGGCAAAACAGGCGCCACGACGGCCGCCCGAAGGCATTCGTCGCGGCGCAACTGTCGATCAGGCGAGATCGTGGGTTTCCGCACCGGGCGCATCGCGCTTGACGGCCGCGATGCCGTTCTCGCGTGCCTGCACGCTGCTGTACGTTTCGCTCGTACCGATGACCTGGTGGTTCGCTGCTTTCAGATTGAACATCGGTTCGCCGTTGTGGGCGAGCTTGCGCTCGTAGCGCTCGTCCAGCGGCGCATTTTCCCGCACGGACGCGATCCCGTTTTTCGCGCCGCCTTTCTCCTCGTACCGCTCGCTCGCGAGGATGATCTCGCCGTTCGCCGACTTCAGGTGGAAGTAGTACTGGCCGTTCGTGGCCTTCTTGAGCTCGAATTTTGCCGCCATGAATTTCCCCTAAAAGAATGTCCGACCCTCGGACATCGGCAAGTGTAAGGGGTCGCGTCGACAAAAATCGAGATCTCGCGCGGATAAGCATTAAAGACTGTCAAATGGTGAATTTTTCGACACATTTAGCCGACGTTGAATGCATCCCGGCGACCTAGCCGCCCCACCCCGGCATGGCGGGCAGACGGAGCGTGCCCGCGTCGTTGAAGTGCACGGCGCCCAGCCCGCTGCCGGCGAGCCGGCCGCGCAGCGCATACGGCAACTCGCCGTTCGCGGCCGCGCCCGGCAGGTTCCACGCCTGCCGCGCGGCGGCGAAGGCCGATACCGATACGGGCACGTCGAGCACGGCCTCGCCGAACCGCGGCACGGTGCCCGCCCGATCGCTGACGCCGCTCGCGAACGGCGCACCGTTCAGGTCGAGCGCGACCGAGATGCCGTCGTAGTCGATCGGCGCATCGTTCGGATTCTGCACGCGCAACTTCAGGCTGAAGCGCATCTCGAGGCCCTGCCCGACGAGCGGGTCGAGCCCGGCGACCGACACGCGCACGGGCTCGCGCGTGAACCCCGCGCAACCGCCCAGCAGGAACACGGCCGCGAACAGCAGCAGCACGGCGCGCAGCGGCGCGATACGGAACAGGGCGCGTGACATGGAAGGGCCTCCTCGCGGTGATCGGTGAACGGGTCGTCAATGCATTGTACCGACCGCGCCATCCTTCACCGGATTTCGTAGTTTCGGCAGCGCCACCAGATCGTTAATAGATTAAAACTACGAAATCGCCAGACAAACGGAAAACGCATTAATGACTTCCAGCGTTCAATGAAGCGCCGGAAATTCAATAGACGTTCTTTCTAAATTTTTCGTTTCCTTTACCCAAAACCATCAAGTATATTTACGCATCCTTGGAGCAAGCCGACACACCTTGAAGCCGCATGACGGCGTATTTCCGGGACGGCGACACGCTGTCCTTCCGTCCTGCGGCCTGGCCCGGCCAGCCCCGTAGGTCGTCGGTTCAAAGGGATTGCGCGCCCGCGCCGGGCGTGCGGCCCCGTGTCGTGCGCGCGAAATCAATTCAGTACAACACGCGCACGGCCATTTTGAACCGGCCAGTTAACCGACATCCGGAAATTCAGAGGGGGCAGTAAACCATGATTACCTTCACGTAGTCGGCCGCCGTCTTTTCGAATAATCCGTCATTGCCATTTTTTCGCCGTTGATTAAACGGCGAGGGGATTGCTTTTGCCGGCGTTTTCGCAGCACTGAACGATTCTTTCAACGATCGAGGTTTCAGTCATGTCGATTCATATTCGCAAGATGCGTTATCTGCCGCTCGTCGCCGCACTCGCGCTCGCCGGTTGCGGCGGCGACGACGGCGGTGCGGGCTCCGCTTCCGCGCTGAGCTCCGCCGGCGCGCCGCACACGGGCTCGTCGCCCGCCGTCACCGCGCCGCCGAGCGCATCCAACGTCGACAAGAGCGTCTCGCCTGTCGAATTGCCGGACACCGTGGTGCCCGTGAACTACCGGCTGTGGTTCCGCCCGAACGACGCGCTGAACGCGTTCGACGGCCGCGCCGACGTCGAGATCAAGGTGCTCAAGCCGGTCAACAACATCGTGGTCGCCGGCCACCGGATCAAGTTCACGAACGGCCGCATCACACTGCAGCCGGGCAACATCCAGCTGATCGCGACGCCGCAGGACAAGGGCGACTTCTACCAGTTGCGCCCCGTCGCCGGCACGATCGCACCGGGCAACTATTCGCTGCACATGGAGTGGTCGGGCATCATCAACTTCAAGTCGTATGACGATCCGGTCAACCAGACCGGCGGCAGTTGCGGCGACGATCCGTATCCGGGCTGCTCGGCCGCGGAAGGCGTGTTCCGCGTCGACCTGAAGGGCACCGACGGCAAGACGAGCGGCGCGATCCTGACGCAGGGCGAAACCAACCTGTCGCGCCAGTGGTTCCCCGGCTGGGACGAGCCGGCGTTCCGCCCGACCTATGAAGTGACGGCCGAAGTGCCGCAAAGCTGGCGCGTCGTGTCGAACGCGGCCGAGAAGCCGTCGACCAACGTCGGCGGCGGCTACAAGCTCGTGCAGTTCGAGAAGACCCCGCCGATGCCGTCGTACCTGCTGTTCTTCGGCGGCGGCATGTTCGACACCTACGAGGACGACTTCACGAGCCCGCTGCCGGGCGCCAAGGGCAGCCTGCACCTGCGCGTGTTCACGCCGCCGGGCATGAGCGAGTGGGCGAAGCCGGCGATGGACCGCACCAAGCAGGCGCTCGACTACTACTACCGCTACACGGGTATCCCGCTGCCGCTGACGAAGTTCGACACGGTCGCCGCGAACGACGCATTCAAGGAGCAGAAGGACCTGAACTTCGGCGGGATGGAGAACTGGGGCTCGATCCTCGAGTTCGCCGACGACATCCTGCCGCAGCCGGGCCAGCCGATGTCGCACTACGGCAACGAAGTGCTGACGCACGAAGTGGCGCACCAGTGGTTCGGCGATCTCGTGACGACCGACTGGTGGGACAACGTGTGGCTCAACGAGTCGTTCGCGACGTTCTTCGAGAACAAGACGACGATCCAGTTCTTCCCCGACGAGTTCAGCTGGCTCGACCAGGTGAAGAACAAGTACCGCGTGATCAATCGTGACATCGGCCCGAACGCGTTCCCGGTCGCGCCGAACTTCAACGACTGGGCGTCGAACGACTTCGTGCTGAGCGCCAGCGCGTTCACGTACGACAAGGGCGGCCACGTGCTGAAGACGCTCGAGAACTATCTCGGCGAGCAGACGCTGCGCAAGGGGCTGCAGCAGTACCTGGTCGACTACTCGTTCGGCAACGGGACGCCGAAGCGTCTGTGGGATGCGCTGTCGAAGGAAAGCGGCCAGGCGGTCGGCCCGATCGGCGACAGCTACGTGCGTCAGACCGGCGTGCCGCTGATCTCGCTCGACACGCAGTGCGACCTGACGAAGAACCAGACCGTCGTCACGCTGAAACAGCAGCCGTTCCCGAACAAGAACGCGTATCCGGGCCTGCAGTGGACGGTGCCGATCACGCTCGCGTACGGCCAGGGTCTCGCGAAACGCACGACGCTCGCGCTGAAGGATACGCAGGCGCAGACGCGGATCGACGGCTGCACGGGCGTGGTGGCCGACCCGAGCGGTCTCGACTACTACGTCGTGAACTACAGCGACGCGGCCTGGAGCGGCGTGCTCACGCAGGTCAACGGCTCGACCGATCCGGTGCTGCTGGCGAACCTGAAGAGCGAAGCGGCGCTGCTCGTCGCGAACAACCTCGCGCCGGCCTCGCGCTCGACGTCGATCGGCTCGGTCGCTTCGCCGGCCGCGATGAAGCTGCGCCAGACGCCGAGCTTCGGCGGCATCGAAGCGGTGACGAAGGAACGCCCGGCGCTGCATTACCAGGGCATCTTCAAGCCGCGCAAGGTAGTGACGCAGTAACGGTGCGCACCCGGCCGGTGCCGCGCGACCCGCGGCGCCGGCCGGCGTACCGGTTTCTCCGACCTGTTGACGGGCCTCGCATGCGAGGCCCTTTTTTTCATGCCGCGCGGCGCCCGTTCGCGGTCACGCCCACGCGGCATCCCACGCCGGTTGCGCGAACCACGAGGCGAGGAACGCCACGAGCCGCGACGTGCGCGCACTGCCGCGCGCCTGCTGGCGCAACACGTGGATCGTCGCCCGCTCGGGCGCCGCCGCGTACTGCGGCAGCACCGCGCGCAACCGTCCGTCGCGCAGCGCGTCCGCCACGAGCCAGGTCGGCAGGTGCGCGAGACCGAGCCCGTCGATGGCCGCCTCGCGCAACGCTTCCGAATGATTGCTGCGAAACCGCGGCTGCGCGGGCGCGTGACGGCGCTCGCCGAAACGCCATGCGCCCGGCGGCGGCGCGCCATGCCACGCGAGACAGTCGTGGCCGGCCAGCGCGTCGGGCGATTCGGGCTCGCCGCGCCGTGCGAGGTAGGCCGCGCTCGCGCACAGCACGCGCCGTTGCGGCGCCAGCACGGTCGCGACGAAACGCGTGCCCTCCAGCGGCCCGATACGCACCGCGAGATCGACGTCGGAACCGAGTCGCGCACCCTGCAGATCGACCATGCTGTCGGTCAGCACGAGATCGACCTGCAACGCCGGATGATGCTGCATGAACGCGGC
>NZ_JAIZRS010000038.1:0-60301 GCF_020419985.1 Burkholderia sp. AU32262 | reverse complement strand
CGAATCGATCAATTCGTCTCCCACTACAACGAAAACTGCAAACCGTTCGTCTGGACCGCGTCAGCCGATTCCATCCTCGAAAAGCTGCATCGACTTTGCTCGCGAATCAGCGGAACAGGACACTAGCTGACTTCATCATACGAAACATGGAGCCGATACTGGTCCAGTGGGAGGCGTTTGCCGCCACGCTGTTACCGGCTGCGCGGCACATGAACTCGCATGGGCTGCGCGATCACGCGCGCGAGATCCTGACCGCCGTAGCCCAGGACATCGCCGTTCCGCAAACGCGGGAGGCACAACACGAAAAATCCTTGGGGCGCGCGGCCGAGCCGGCGAATGCCGCGGAGACGGCCGCGCAGACGCATGCCGTGCTGCGTGCGCGGCGCGGCTTCAACATCAACCAGTTGGTGGCCGAGTATCGCGCACTGCGCGCCAGCGTGCTGCGCTTGTGGATCGACGCATGTCAGCCGAGCCCGCCTCATCTGGACGACATGATTCGCTTCAATGAGGCGATCGATCAGGCGGTGGCGGAATCGGTCGCCTTTTTTACCGAACAGGTCGAGCAGTCGCGTAACTTGCTGCTGGGTATGCTGGGCCACGACATGCGCACGCCGTTGCAGACGATTCAGGTCACGGCGTCGTATCTCTCCGCACTCAATGCGGGCGAGGAAGTGTCCGAGGCTGCCGGCCGGTTGATCAGGAGCGGCGGTCGCATGCAGGGCCTTCTCGACGATCTTTGCGATTTCAACCGGACGCAGCTCGGACTCGGCATCAACGTCGTTCCTCGCCATGTCGATCTCGCACACGTGCTCGCCAATGTGGTGGACGAACTGCGGGCGGGGCACCCTGATCGCGATATCGACGTCGATATACGTGGCGACCTCCGCGGCGATTGGGACGATCAGCGAATGCAGCAGTTGCTGAGCAATCTGGTGGGCAATGCCGTGAAGTACGGAACGCCCGGGACGCCGGTGCGGGTGACGGCCGCGGCGAACGATTCGGAAGTGTTCGTCGAGGTCGGCAATCGCGGGCCGGTGATCGATCGGCTCACGCTGGACCGTATCTTCGATCCGCTGCAGCGTGGCGAGGACCGTCCGGACAGGAAGCGTGACGATGGCGGCCTGGGGCTCGGTTTGTTCATCGCCAACGAAATCGCGAAGGCGCATCGCGGCTGGATCGATGCGCGGTCCGACCGGACGGAAACGGTATTCACGGTGCGGTTGCCGAGAGGCGGGTGAAGTGGGGGAGCTGGGGAGACGCGGCTTCAGGCGGCTCGCCATCCAGCTTGCGGCCGGCGGTGGCGACAGGCCGTCACCGGCCAGTTTCAGACGCTCGTTGTTGGGCGAGCCTAGACTTTCAAGCGGCTGGTCCTCCTCAACAAGGGGCCGCTCCGCCTGAGCGGCTGGAGAGGGACAGCAAATCACCGTCCAGGTTGCATATCCGGTTCGCCTCGGTTCAGGAGCGAAACCTATTTCAAATGTAGTCCCAAGGGCTCCGCAGCTAAGCGCGTTATCGTCGGTTCGTTGAAATGACTCCAAGGCGGATCTTGGGAGATATGCCAGCCAAAGACGATTACTCTCCTCAGAAAAAGCGAAAATTCGGGCAAAATTCAAGCTTCCGAAACTGAGCGATGGCACCTTTCCATGTTCGATCCATATATGTCTGTTATCGCTTCGTTGCTGAAAGCTTGGCAACGGGGGGGAGCAAAGTCGCGTGCAGCGATGACGTTGGCAGTGCTCTTGGGTTTTGCTGCAGGAGTCATCGGCGCGCTCGGGCAAGACTCGACTATCGATCCAAAAGTTGCCACACCTATCGCGGTAGGCGCCGCCATTGTCGCGTTCATAACTCTTCTTGTGGTGTTAGCGTACGAGAGCGTTGCGGAACAGCTGGCCCGTGAGCAGCAGATTGAAAGCGTCGAGGAGCGGATTAGAGAGCATCCCGAGAAACCCCAGTTCGCTTGGGATTTAGCCCGCACAAAGCTCGAAAACTATCTGGATCGGAACTTGGCCCAAGTACGTTCGATCTATTGGCTGACACTTTTGGTTACGTTATGCGGTTTTGGCTTTGTGATGTATGGTCTGTTTCAAGCGTCGAAGTATCCCGACAAACTCCCGGTTTCCGTCATCGCATCTGCATCCGGAGTCTTGATTAGCTTTATCGGTGGTTCCTTCCTGCTTATCTATCGCTCGATACTGGCTCAGTCCAAAGAATATGTAACTGTGCTTGAGCGCATTAACGCCGTAGGGATGGCCGTACAGGTGATCGCCAGTATTCCGGATGCCAACGGGGACCTCAAGCACGGTACCACCGCGGAACTGGCGAAGCAGCTGTTGGGACTTTACGCGACCCGACGAAACGATGCAGAAGGCGAAGAAAGAAAATAGCGATTATTGACGTCGCGCCGTCGCCTACGGCCGTTCGTTAGCAGAGAGCGGCCATTGACGTGGCTCCACGTTCAACGGCGGCTAAGGGTCGCAAACAGCCATTCGCCTCTCGCCGCAACGGTCATTCAGCGTCGCCGCCATTCAGCCGGACACACGGCGACAAGCCAGGCAGCCAGACAATTAGCACTCCAGTCCGCAACCTGCGACCACCGGCATAGCCCACCGGCGCGTCGCACCGCGTCGCCGCGCGCGCCGGCAAGCCTCCCGCCATCAATGCGCGTCGATGAACCGCGAATCGATATACGCGTCGACGTCCTGCGACTGCTTGTACACCGCATTACGCACATTGAACGCATTCGCGTTGCGCGTCGAGCCGTAGATCGAATCGAGCCCGTCGCCCTTGCGGAACGCACGCTTCGCGGCCGCCTCGTCGAGCAGATGCGTGCCCTTCAGCAGCGGAAGGTATTGCGCCGGCGCGAGCCCGACGCGCGCCGACATGATCTTGACCGCATCGGCTTGCGTCTTCGGATCGTTGATGTACGCGACGCAGCGATACCAGACCTTGACCACCTTTGCCCAGTCGGCCCGGCGCGCGGCGAGGCTCGCCGGCGCGACGGTGATCGCATCGTAGATCAGCCCCGGCGCGTCCGCCGACGTGAAGATCGCCCGCGCGCCCGGCGCGCGCTTCAACGCCTCGCCGGCATTCGGTTGCCATGCGGCCACCGCCGCGATGTCGGCCGACGACCCGAGCACCTGCGGCAGCTCGTTGGTTTTCGCATTCACGAGCGTGACGTCGCTGTCCTTGAGCCCGTGCTTCTGCAGCGCGGTTTCGAGCAGAAGATGGTCGACCAGGCCGAGCTCGACGCCGATCTTCTTCCCCTTCAGCGCCTCGACGGTGCGCAGCGGCGGCTTCGCGACGATCATGTCGTTGCCGGCCGAATAGTCGGTCAGCAGGATCATCACGTTCTTCGCGCCGGACGCGCCCGTCACGAGCGCATCGCCGTTGGTCGCCGCGACCGCGTCCAGCTTGCCCGCGGAAAACGCGTCGAGCGACGCCGAATAATCGAACCATTCGAAATCGACGTCGACGCCGGCCTCCTTGAACCAGCCCTTGTCGAGCGCGACCTGGAACGCGACCCAGCCGGGCCAGTCGCTGTAGCCGATCTTCAGCGGTGCGGCAGCCTGTGCGGCGGGCGCCGCCCATAGCGCGGCAGCCGCGGCGGCGGCGCCCAGTGCGTGACGGATGAAACGGAAGGACGACAGGCGGCGGAACGCCGAGGCGGGACGGGTCATCGTTGTTCTCCAGGAGACCGGGATCGGGATCGTCGATACGGACCGTGCGCGAGCACACGTTCCGGCTGCGTGACCGGTTCCTGCGGATGTGCAACGAACGGGGCGGCCACGGAGAGGCGCGACGGCCGTTGCCATCGCCAATCTCCCGGGCTTTTGTCCCGCCGTGTAGCACGCGTGCACCCGCTCTTGCGATCGGATGAACCCGCGCCGGGCTGCTCTCGGACCAGACGTTCGATGAACCGGAACCCTAGCATCCCTAAGATGCGACGCCGCCGCACCTCTCGGCGTCATGCCGAGCGAGAAGCGTGCCAACGGCGCGGGGCAACGCGATTCAACGGCGGCGCATGGTGCGCTGAAGTTCGATGAAGCGGGCGGCGAACAGCGCGTGCAGTACGCGCCGGAGCAGGTCGAGCTTGTTCATGAAGGATCGGGGATGAGGTGGCGGTGCATGGATTCAGCAATGCCCATGCCATTGCGGATCGGCCGGTGTGCGAGCGCGCGACGCGCACTGCGCCGGTGCGCGGTTGCGTGTGCATGGTGCGCCGCGCGCCCGCCGCGAGGGCAAGCGAACGCGTCCGCCATTCGCATGCCGTGCGGCATCGCGCCGCCGGGCCGTGTCGTGCGGCGATCGGGCGACGGCTGGCACGCAACTCGCTTGTTCGATGCCCGAGAGGTGCGAAGCAATTTGCATCATCTTCAGGATCGCTAGGGTTCCGGTCGCGCGGCGTGCGCCGCGCGATGCCTGGTCCGAGAGCAATCCGGTCTTGCCTTCGCCTCGATACGAGGAAACGGCGAGGCTCCACGGAGGGATAAAAGCCCGGGAGGTCGCGATGTCGTTCGGTCGCCCTCTCACGCCTTTTGTCCAACCGACCCACGGAGCCGCCATGTCGCCGAGCCCCCAAGCCGTCCTCGCCCCACCGTCGCACGTCGCGTGGGAAACGCTGATTCCCGCCGGAACACACTGGTCCGGCATTCTGCGGCGCGGTCTCGCGCTGCGCATCGTCGATGTCGACGGCGGCGCGAACCTGTCCGCCGTCTTTCATCGTCAGGAAGATTTGCTCGAGCGCTACAACATGGCCGACACGCTGAAGGCGCAGCACACCGCGCATCTCACGCGCGGCCATGCGCTGTACACGGACATGGGGCGCGTGATCGCGTCGATCACCGCCGATACGCTCGGCTGGCACGATCCGCTCGGCGGCGTCGGCGATGCGCGGCTGTTCGCGCACAAGTACGGCACGTCGTCGTATCAGGCCAATCGCAACGCGATGATCCGCAACGGCCGCGACAGCCTCGTGCTCGAGCTCGCGAAATACGGGCTATCGGCACGCGACCTCGCCGCGAACGTCAACTTCTTCAGCAAGCTGAGCACGTACGACGACGGCGCGCTCGAATTCGTCGCCGGACATTCGCCGCCCGGCAGCGCGTTCGACCTGCGCTTCGAGATGAATACGCTCGCGGCGTTCTCGACCGCGCCGCATCCGCTCGACCCGCGTCCGGACTACGCGCCGAAAGCGGTGAAGCTGATCGCGTACCGCGCGTATCCGGCCGACGGCGCGGCGCCCGACGACGACCCGTGCCGGCGCGCGTGCGCGGAGAACACGCGCGGCTTCGCCAACACCGACCGTCTGTTCGCGTAAGGAGCGAGAGCATGCCGATCATCGAAAGCCGTCTCGACCCGCGCGACGCGATCCACGACATCACGCTGAACGCGGGCGACCCGTGGCTGCACGACCTGAAGTGCGGGCAGACCTTGCGCATTCTCGACCTGGAAGGCAACCAGGCCGTCGACACGCTGTTCTACCGCACCGACGCTCCCGAGGAACGCTACAGCGCGCAGGACACGATCCGCGCGCAGCGAAACCTGTACCTGAGCGCGGGCAGCGTGCTCGTGTCGAGCCATGGCAATCCGATGGCGACGATCGTCGCCGACACGTGCGGCCGTCACGACACGCTCGGCGGCGCATGCGCGGCCGAGAGCAACACGGTGCGCTATGCGCTCGACAAGCGCTACATGCACAACTGCCGCGACAGCTTCCTCAACGCGATCGCGCACTGCACGTGCGGCGCCGGGGCGCGGCTCACGAAGCGCGATCTCGTGGGCAACGTCAACTTCTTCATGAACGTGCCCGTCACGCCGCTCGGCGGGCTCACGTTCGAGGACGGCATCTCCGCGCCGGGCAAATACGTCGAGATGCGCGCGGAGATGGACGTCACGGTGCTGATCTCGAACTGCCCGCAACTGAACAATCCGTGCAACGGCTACAACCCGACGCCCGTGCGCCTCATCGTGTGGGAGGCGCAATGACCTGCCCCCACGCTCACTATTGTTCGCTGCCCCCCAAGGGGGCGGTTGCCTTCCTTGGGGCGGCCCGGCGGGAGGCAACATGAGATTCGCCAAAGTCCTCGTCGCGAATCGCGGCGAAATTGCCTGCCGCGTGATCCGCACGCTGAAGCGTCTCGGCGTCGCATCGGTCGCGATCTATTCGGATGCCGATCGCGACGCGCGCCACGTGGCGCTCGCCGACGAAGCCGTGCGGGTCGGGCCCGCGCCGGCGGCCGACAGCTATCTGAACGTCGCGGCCATCCTCGCCGCCGCGCGCGAGACCGGCGCGCAGGCCGTGCACCCCGGTTACGGCTTCCTGTCCGAGCACGCGGGCTTTGCCGACGCGTGCGAAGCGGCGGGCCTGCGCTTCATCGGGCCGCGCGGCGATCACATGCGCGCGTTCGGCCTCAAGCACACCGCGCGCGAACTCGCGGCCGCGCACGGCGTCGCGCTGCTGCCCGGCACCGGCCTGCTCGACGACGTCACGACGGCGCTCGCCGAAGCCGACGCGATCGGCTATCCGGTGATGCTCAAGAGCACCGCGGGCGGCGGCGGCATCGGCATGTCGCTGTGTCGCGATGCTGCGCAGCTCGGCGCGGCTTTCGAATCCGTCGTGCGGCTCGGCGCCGCGAATTTCGCACATGCGGGCGTCTATCTCGAGAAGTTCGTCGAACACGCGCGGCACATCGAAGTGCAGATCTTCGGCGACGGCCGCGGCGGCGCGATCGCGCTCGGCGAACGCGATTGCTCGGTGCAGCGCCGCAACCAGAAGGTGATCGAGGAAACGCCCGCGCCCGACCTGACCGACGCCGAGCGCGACGCGCTGCACGCGAGCGCGGTGCGGCTCGCGCGCGCGGTGGGCTACGCGTCGGCCGGCACGGTCGAATTCGTGTTCGACGCGTCCGCGCGGCGGTTCTATTTCCTCGAGGTGAACACGCGGCTGCAAGTCGAACATTGCGTGACCGAGGAAGTGACGGGCGTCGATCTCGTGGAATGGATGATCCTGCAGGCCGAAGGCGACCTGCCGCCGCTCGACACGCTTGCCGTCGCGCCGCGCGGCGCGAGCATCCAGGTGCGGCTCTATGCGGAGGATCCGAACAAGCAGTTCCAGCCGAGCGCCGGGCTGCTTACGCACGTGTCGTTTCCGGAGAACGTGCGGGTCGACGGCTGGATCGAGGCAGGCACGGAGATCAGCGCGCATTACGATCCGTTGCTCGCGAAGCTGATCGTGCGCGGCGACACGCGGCGCGATGCGCTGGCGGCGCTGCGTGCCGCACTCGACCGTACCGAGCTGTACGGGATCGAGACCAATCTCGACTACCTGCGCGCCGTCGTCGGCTCCGACACGTTCGCGCGCGGTGCGCCGACCACTGCCTTCCTGTCGCGCTTCGCGTTTGCGCCGCACACGATCGACGTGCTCGACGGCGGCGTGCAGACCACTGTGCAGCAGGCGCCCGGGCGGGTCGGCTACTGGAGCGTCGGCGTGCCGCCGTCGGGGCCGATGGACGATCGCGCGTTCGATCTCGCGAACGCGCTACTCGGCAACGCGCGCGACGCGGCCGGGCTGGAATTCACGATGGTCGGCGCGACGCTGCGCTTCAATACCGCGACGCTGTTCGTGCTCGGCGGTGCGCCGCTCGCGGCCACGCTCGACGGCGAAGCGGTGTCGTTCTGGCAGGTCGTGCGCGCACGGGCGGGTGCCGTGCTCAAGCTGGGCGGCGTGACGGGCGCGGGCGTGCGCGCGTGTCTCGCCGTCAAGGGTGGGCTGCAGGTACCCGACTATCTCGGCAGCAAGGCGACCTTCACGCTCGGCCAGTTCGGCGGCCATGCCGGCCGCGCGCTGCGCAAGGGCGACGTGCTGCATCTGCACGCGGACGCCGGGCGCGGCGACGCCGGCGCGACGCTGGCCGCGGCCGACGTTCCCGAGCTGACCCATGCATGGACGCTCGGCGTGCTCGACGGTCCGCATGGCGCGCCGGATTTCTTCACGCCGGACGACGTCGCGATGCTCTACGGCACGCAGTGGACCGTCCATTACAACTCCAGCCGCACCGGCGTGCGGCTGATCGGCCCGAAGCCGCAATGGGCGCGTGCGGACGGCGGCGAGGCGGGGCTGCATCCGTCGAACATCCACGACAACGCGTATGCGATCGGTGCCGTCGATTTCACCGGCGACATGCCGGTGATTCTCGGCCCGGACGGCCCGAGCCTCGGCGGCTTCGTGTGTCCGGTGACGGTCGTGCGCGACGAGCTGTGGAAGCTCGGGCAGTTGCGGCCGGGCGACACCGTGCGGTTCGTGCGCGCGGGCGTGTCGGCCGGGATATCGGCCGGGAAGCCGGCTGCCGCGATCGTGGATGCGACGCGTGACGTGGCAACGGCTGCATCCGGCGCATCCGACGATTGCGTGCTGCACCGCGACCCGTCCGCGGGCGGCGGCATCGGCGTCGTCTACCGGCGCTCGGGCGATCGCAACGTGCTCGTCGAATACGGGCCGCTCATGCTCGACCTGAACCTGCGCTTTCGCGTGCACGCGCTGATGGGCTGGCTCGACGCGCACCGGTTGCCCGGCATGCTCGACCTGACGCCGGGCATCCGCTCGCTGCAGGTGCAGTTCGACGCGCGGACGCTGCCGCTCGATGCGCTGCTCGCGCATCTGCAGGCGGCCGAGCGCGAGTTGGCCGACGTGGCCGACATGCGCGTGCCGAACCGCATCGTCCATCTGCCGCTTTCATGGGACGACCCGTCGACACGCGTCGCGATCGAACGCTACATGCAGTCGGTGCGGCCCGATGCGCCGTGGTGCCCGAGCAATATCGAGTTCATCCGGCGCATCAACGGCCTGGCGAGCATCGACGACGTGAAGCGCATCGTGTTCGACGCGCGCTATCTGGTGATGGGCCTCGGCGACGTCTACCTCGGTGCGCCCGTCGCGACGCCGATCGATCCGCGGCACCGGCTCGTGACGACGAAATACAACCCCGCGCGCACCTGGACGCCGGAGAACGCGGTCGGCATCGGCGGCGCGTATCTGTGCGTGTACGGGATGGAAGGGCCGGGCGGCTATCAGTTCGTCGGCCGCACCGTGCAGATGTGGAACCGCCACCGCACCACGCGGGAATTCGAAGCCGGCAAGCCGTGGCTGCTGCGCTTCTTCGACGAGATCCGCTTCTACGAAGTCAGCGAAACCGAGCTGAGTGCGCTGCGTGCGGATTTCATCGCGGGCCGCGCGACGCTGAAGATCGAGGAATCGGTGTTCGATCTGCGCGCCTACAACCGCTTCCTGAACGACGAGGCGGATTCGATCGCCGCGTTCAAGGCGACGCAGCAGGCCGCGTTCGACGCGGAGCGCGAGCGGTGGCGCGCGGCCGGCCATGCGGAATACGTCGGCGACGCGGAGCACGGCGACCCGCAAGCGGACCGGGTGGCGGCCGCGCTCGACGACACGCAGCGGGCGATCGCCGCGGACGTGTCGGGCAGCGTGTGGAAAGTGCTGGTGGAAGCCGGCGAGCGCGTGACCGAAGGGCAGGTCGTCGCGATCGTCGAGTCGATGAAGATGGAGGTGGCGGTGACGGCAACGGAAGACGGCACGATCGAAACGATCGATTGCGCGCCTGGCGCGGCGGTGGTGGCCGGCCAGCGGCTGATGGTGATGAAGGCGGGCGCCGCCGAGGAGGTCGCATGAGTACGACGGAACGCTCGATCCTGCCCGGGCTGCACTCGATTGCCGCGCTGCGCGCACGCTACGCGGCGGGCGGCCTGACGCCGCATGCGCTCGTCGACGCGATCGCCGCGCACTTCGACGCGGGCGACCCGCACCATGCGTGGATCCGGCCGCTGACGCGCGACGAGATGATGCCGTATGCCGACGCACTGGCCGGGCGCGACATCGCGTCGTTGCCGCTCTACGGCGTGCCGTTCGCGGTCAAGGACAACATCGACGTCGCCGGCATCCCGACGACGGCGGGCTGCCCCGCCTACGCATATACGCCCGAACGCAGCGCGCCCGTGGTCGAGCGGCTGATCGCGGCCGGCGCGATTCCCGTCGGCAAGACGAATCTCGACCAGTTCGCGACCGGGCTCTCGGGGCAGCGCTCGCCATACGGCGCGTGCCGCAATGCGCTCGACCCGCGCTACGCGTCGGGTGGCTCGAGTTCCGGCTCGGCCGTGGCCGTCGCGCTCGGCGTCGCGACGTTCTCGCTCGGCACCGACACGGCGGGCTCCGGGCGCGTACCCGCCGCATTTCATGGGCTCGTCGGGCTCAAGCCGACCCGGGGCGTGCTCAGCACGCTCGGCGTGGTGCCGGCCTGCCGGTCGCTCGATTGCGTGTCGGTGTTCGCCCGCTCGGCGGACGACGCGCGCACCGTGTTCGCCGCCGCGCATGGCGTGACGGAAGGCGATCCTTACGGGCGCGCCTGGCAGCCGCTGCTGGGCGCGGACGGCTTGCGCGCGCAGCCGGCGCGGCCGCTCGCGCAATTGCGTTTCGGTACGCCACGTGCCGATCAGCTCGAATTCTTCGGCGACGCATCGTATCGCGCGGCATGGGGTGCGGCGCTGGAACGGCTGCGCGCGACCGGCGCGCGGATCGTCGAGATCGACTTCGGCCCATTCCTGGCCGCCGCGCGGCTGCTGTACGAAGGCCCGTGGGTCGCCGAGCGGCTCGCCGCGATCGGCCCGTTCGCCGCGCGCGAGCCCGATGCGCTGCATCCGGTGATTCGCGAGATCCTCGGCGGCGCGTCGCGCTTCAGCGCCGCCGATGCGTTCGCCGCATTCGACCGGCTTGCGGCGCTGCGCGTCGATGCGGCCCGCGCGTGGGACGGCCTCGACGCGATCGTGATGCCGACCTCGGCGACGACCGCGACCGTCGATGCGCTCGAAGCCGATCCGATCGCGATCAATTCACGCTTTGGCTATTACACGAACTTCGTGAACCTGCTCGACCTGTCGGCGATCGCGGTGCCGGCAGGCACGTGCGCGACCGGGCCGCATGCGGGCTTGCCGTTCGGCATCACGTTCGTCGGTCGCGCGCACGACGATGCGCGGCTGCTCGATCTCGCGCAGGCATGGGGCGACGGCGTGGCGGCGGGCGGCGACGTACGGCCGCCTGCGGCCGCGATGCCGCCGGGCGTCGCATCGGCGGGTGTCGTGCGGGTGGCCGTCGTCGGCGCGCATCTGCGCGGCGAACCGTTGAATGGGCAGCTCACGCAGCGCGGCGCGCGCTTCGTCGCCGCGACCACGACCGCGCCGGCCTATCGTCTCTATGCGCTGTCCGCCGACGCAAGCGGCGGCGTCGCCAAACCGGGGCTCGTGCGCGTGCCGGACGGCGGCGCGCCGATCGCGGTCGAAATCTGGGAGATGCCGGTCGACGCGTACGGCAGCTTCGTCGCCGGTATTGCGGCGCCGCTCGGCATCGGCACGTTGACGCTCGCCGACGGTTCGCCCGTGCAGGGCTTCCTGTGCGAGAACGTGGCGCTCGACGAAGCGCAGGACATCACGCGGTTCGGCGGCTGGCGGGCGTACCGCGCGCAGGCCGCGAGCGACGCACGGCAATGACCGCACGGTCGCGCGATGCCGCGGCATTCGCGCGACCGGCACCCGAAACGATACGGAGATTCCGATGACAACGACCCGCAACACGACCGGCTGGCTCGCCGTGCGGCGCGAGCTGACGACGCGCGGCAAATGGACGCTCGGGCTGGCGTCCTTCCTGCTGCCGTTCGCCGTCTGGTGCCTGATCAGCTATGTCCCGTTCGTCTGGCATCCGCAAATGCGCATCACGAATCCGGGCAGCGTCGACTATTTCCAGGCCGGCATGCAGATCGATCGCGACGTGTTCGACGACGAGCTCGCGCATGCGCGTGCGGCGCACGCAGCCGTGCCCGAGGGCGAGCGCGCGAATCCGGTCTACCTGCCGGCGCCGCACCAGGTATTGCGCGCGTTCTACACGGCGTTCACGACACCGCCCGCGTCGCGCGACGGCGTGTGGCTGCACGAAAGCCTGTGGCACAGCATCCGCATCATCTTCTGGGGCTTCGTGATTTCGTCGGCGATCGGCGTGCCGCTCGGCATCGTCTGCGGCACCTTCAGTGCGCTCGCGCGGCTGCAGGAGCCGTTCCTGGAGTTCTTCCGCTACCTGCCGGCGCCCGCGTTCGGCGCGCTGATGGTCGCGATCCTGGGCATCTACGACGCGCCGAAGATCGCGATCATCGTGATCGGCACGCTGTTCCAACAGGTGCTGATCATCGCGAACACCACGCGCAAGCTCGAATACGGGCTGTTCGAGGCCGCGATGACGCTCGGCACGAAGAAACTGAAGCTGCTGACGCACGTCGTGATTCCGGGCGTGCTGCCCGATCTGTATCGCGATCAGCGGATCCTGCTCGGCTGGGCGTGGACTTACCTGATCGTCGCCGAGCTCGTCGGCACGAGTTCGGGCATCACGTGGTACATCAGCCAGCAGGCGCGTTACCAGCATTTCGACAACGTGTATGCGGCGATCCTGATGATCGGGATCATCGGCCTCGGCACCGATATCGTGCTCGCGCTGCTCGGCGGCCGGCTCTTTCCGTGGGACCGCACGCTGAAAGCGTGAGCGCCGCCCGCACGTATCCATCGACCGATTTCAGCAGAGGGCATCATGCAGAACCCGCAAGCCGTCCCCGATTACCTGATTCAATCCGACGCGGTGCGCGAGCGCTTCGCGCGACTGAAGGCCCGCGACGTGATACTCGACGTGCGGCACATCGGCAAGCGTTTCACGACACCGCAGGGCGAGTGTGTCGCGCTCGACGACATCAGTTTCCGCACGCATCGGCGCGAGTTCGTGTGCGTGATCGGCCCGTCCGGTTGCGGCAAATCGACGTTGATCCGGATCCTCGCCGGGCTCGACGCGCAGACGAGCGGCGACGTGCTGCTGGACGGCAAACCGGTGGACGGGCCGGGCGCCGATCGCGGGATGGTGTTCCAGGGCTATACGCTGTTTCCGTGGCTCACGGTGAAGAAGAACGTGATGTTCGGCCTGCGAATGAACGGCAGCAGCAGCGGCGTGGCCGAGCGCGAGGCGCTGCAGTGGCTCGATCTCGTCGGGTTGACGCGTTTTGCGGACGTGTATCCGCACCAGTTGTCGGGCGGGATGAAGCAGCGCGTGGCGATTGCCCGTGCGCTCGCGAACCGTCCGCGCATCCTGCTGATGGACGAACCGTTCGGCGCGCTGGACGCCCAGACGCGGGCGAGGATGCAGACGCACCTGCTCGACATCTGGCGCAACATCGACGTGACGATCCTGTTCATCACGCACGACCTCGACGAGGCGATCTTTCTGGCCGACCGGATCCTGGTGCTGAAGGCGAACCCCGGCGGCGTGCAGGAACTGATCGAGGTGCCGGTGCCGCGGCCGCGCGATTACTCGCAGGTCAATACGCCCGAGTTCATCGCGACGAAGGCGCGGCTCGAAGCGCTGATTCATCCGAAGGAGGCCGCGACGGCCGAAGACGACGGCATCAAGCCGCACATGATCCGGATGACGGACGTGGCGGACAACGTCGAATAGCGTGGAGCCAGTTCATTCTGGAACGCCTGACGGTCTCGCCAAAATAATGTCGTCAATTTGCTTACACCCGAATTAATTTTGTCCGCTCTTCGTGGATCTCGACTTCCCACGGTAAGCTGATGAACTCCTGATCGATTCTTCGGCCTGCAGGACAATGCGATGAAGGTAACCATTGCGTACATCGAGGAACCGCCGTTCGGCTGGACCGAAGCGGACGGCACCGCCATGGGTGCCGATCTGGAGCTCGCGGCGACGATCCTGCGACAGATCGGCGTTACCCGGATCGAGTATTGCCCGACGACGTTCAGCGAATTGCTACCCGGCGTCGCATCGGGTCACTGGGACATGAACGTGCCGCTGTTCGTGACGCCGCAGCGCGCCGATACCGTCGCGTTCAGCGTGCCGGTGTGGGGCATCGAGGACGGCTTTCTGGTGCGTCCCGGCAACCCGAAAGCGCTCACGAGCTATGCGTCGATCGCCGAACGTCCCGATGCGCGCCTCGGCATCATTGCCGGACAGGTCCAGCAGGATTCCGCGATGGCGTCAGGCGTGAGTCGGCGGCAAATCGTCGTGTTCGAACAGCAAGCCGACGCGATCGCGGCCGTTCTCTCCGGCGTGATCGACGCCTATGCGAGCACGGCGCTGGGGAATCGAATCGTTGCGAGCCGGATAGGCAGCGCGATGATCGAGGCCGTCGCGCACGAGCCGGGCGTCAACGGCGCACGGCGAGCGCCTCCGCTCGGCGCGTTTTCATTCAACCGGGAAAACCGGCGTCTTCTCGACACGTTTGATCGGCAACTTCGTGCCTATCTCGGCTCGCCGGACCATCGCGCCCGCATGGCGAGATTCGGACTGACCGCGCGCAAGATCGATCCTGCCCTCGCGCAGACAGTGTAGCTGGCGCTCGCCGGCGGGCCGCCGCGCGCTCGCGAGCCGGCGCCGGAGCACTAGCGCGTGCCGACGCCCCCGTGCATGCTCGACAGTTCGACCAGAAAATCCAGGAACGCGCGGGTCTTGGCCGGCACGTGATGCCGGGACGGGTAGTACGCGTATAACGGATACCGCTCGTCCGCCCATTCGGGAAAGAGATTGATCAACCGGCCGTCGGCGATCAGCGGCTCGGCACCGAGCAGCAGCATCTGCGCGATGCCGGAACCGGCGACGCATGCGTTGAGCAGGGCGCCTGGATCGTTGACCGTGAGGCGTCCGCGGGTGTCGACCACGATGCGTTTGCGCTTGCGATGGAATTCCCACGCGAACGGCTTGCCTGTTTCCGGGTTCCGAAATTCGAGGCAGCGGTGGTTGCGGTTTTCGAGGTCCTCGGGTTTTTCCGGCCGCCCCCGGCGCGCGATGTACGCGGGCGCCGCGACCGTCACGACGCCGGTATCGAGCAGCTTTCTCGCGATCAGGCTGGATGCCCGCGGTTCGCCGAATCGCACGGCGAGGTCGAAGCCGTCCATGACGAGGTCGCCCAGGCTGTCTCGCGCCATGAGTTCGATTTCGAGTTCGGGATGGGCGTCCATGAACGCATCGAGCCGTTGCCCGAGAATGGCGCGATAGACGACGGGATCCAGATTGATGCGCAGCTTGCCGCGCACCGCGGACGCGCCACCCGCGGCCGCCGCGGCGGCTTCCTCCAGCCCGGCGAGATGGGGCATGACCTGCTCGTAAAAGCGGCGGCCCTCTTCGGTCAGCGACACCGACCGCGTCGTGCGGTTGAACAGCCGGATATTCAATTTTCTTTCCAGCCGCGCAATCGCTCGACTGACGCCCGGCGGCGTCATGCCTATCACGTCGGCGGCGGCCGCGAACGTCCCGGCATCGACCACGGCGGCGAACACGCTGATGCCGCCGGACAGTTTCTCGCTACTGGATCTCATGGTTGCTCGAATGAATACGGTTGGCGGATCGCGAGCGACCCGCGGAAGGCCGGCACGCCCACGCCGCATGATGCCCATTGCCGGGCGTGCGCATCGATCATGCCGAATTGATGACGCGTTGTCACTAATATGATGCCATCCATGTCGTTTTGTTTCGGCCGGCGTTTGTCCACAATGCGACCCACGCATTCACACATGGAGAACGAGCAATGTATGCAATCACTGGAATCACCGGCAAGGTCGGCGGCGCGCTGGCCCGTGAGCTGCTGGCCTCGGGTCGGCCCGTGCGCGCGGTCGTGCGCGATGCGACGCGGGCCGCGGCGTGGGCGGCGCGCGGGTGCGAGATGGCGACCGCTTTCATGGAAGACGCTTCGTCGCTCGCCGCCGCGTTCGCCGGCGCGACGGGCGTTTTCATCCTGCTGCCGCCGGTGTTCGATCCGGCGCCCGGGTTTCCCGAAGCGCGGAAGGTGATCGAAGCCGTGTCCGCCGCGCTGCTGAAGGCGCGCCCCGAAAGGGTCGTGTGCCTGTCGACGATCGGCGCGCAGGCTGATGAGCCCAATCTGCTCACGCAACTCACGCTGATGGAGCAGACGCTGCGCGAGCTGCCGATGCCGGTGACGTTCCTGCGGCCCGGCTGGTTCATGGAGAACGCCGCGTGGGATGTCGCGTCCGCGCGCGACGATGGCGTCGTCGCCAGCTACCTGCAGCCGCTCGACAAGCCCGTGCCGATGGTCGCCACCGCGGACGTCGGCCGCGTGGCGGCGGACCTGCTCCAGCAGACGTGGCGCGGGGTGCGTGTCGTCGAGCTCGAAGGGCCGCGCCGGGTGAGCCCCGACGATCTTGCACAGGCCTTCGCTCGCGTTTTGGGTCGGGACGTGCGCGCGGAGGCCGTCGACAGGCGAACGTGGGAAGCGCTGTTTCGCGCGCAGGGCATGCAGCACCCGCTCCCGCGCATGCGCATGCTGGACGGTTTCAACGAAGGCTGGCTCGATTTCGAAAGTGATCCTGACGAAATCCTGCGTGGCCGCGTCGCGCTGGACACGGTGCTGGGCGAACTGGTGTCGCGTACGGTCTGACGCATCGGATGGCCGGCGAGACGGGCGGGGTTGCGGTTCGCCGAACGCCTCGGCCCGGACGCCACGTCGTCGCGATCATGTGCGACACGGGCGTGAAGTATCTGAAGTCGTTCGCGCAGACGGTCGGCCGACGGCCTTCTCTGGGGGCCGTAGCGGTCGATCGGTCGAACCTGATCAAGTCCTTGAAGATCAGGTATCCCCAGCGTTTTCCGCGCGCGTCACGTTGGCCATCGCCAGACTGGATTGCCCAGATGTTCGGCTATGTAGTCGGACAATGCCGTCACCTTCGCGGGGCGCGCCCGTGCCGACGGCGTAACGAAATAAAGCCCACCCTTCGTCAGCGACCAGTCGGTGAGAATGGCTTCGAGACGGCCATCGGCCAGATAGTCGTAGGCGATGAACTCCGGCAGCTCGGCGATCGCGAGACCATCGAGCAGCGTCGGCAACAGCGCATCGGCGTTGGTGACGCGTAGCGGGCCCGTCGGCATGACCGACTCCTCGTCGCCCGCGTCGTTCGTGAAACGCCAGACGGCACTACGCGCACGATAGGCGTACGAGAGGCAGGGGCGATCCGCGAGTTCGCGCGGATGCGCGGGTTTTCCTTCGCGACGCAAATATTCCGGCGACGCCACCACGAATTGCGTGACTGCGCACAACCGCCGCGCGACCAGCGACGAATCCGGCAGCGCGGCGATACGCAATGCGGCGTCGAATCCATCGGCGATCAGATCGACCGACGCATCCGATAAATGCAGGTCGATCGACACTTCCGGATACGCGCGAAAGAAGCCCGGCAGCAATGGCGCGACCCAGCGCAGCCCGAACGACATCGGCACGGTCAGGCGCACCAGCCCGCGGGGCTGCACCGACATTTCGCGCGCCGAGCTTTCCGCCTCCTCGGCCTGGCGATAGATCTCGCCGGCTTTCTCGCTGATCGTCCGGCCGAACTCGGTCAGCGAGAGCTGGCGCGACGTCCGATTGAACAACCGCGCGCCGAGCCGGTCTTCCAGGCGGGCCACGCCGCGCGAGACGGTGGCGACCGACACCCCGGTCGCGCGCGCCGCAGCCGCAAACGACCCGTGCTCGGCCACCTTCGCGAACATCGCGAGCCCTTCGAAGTCGGGTAGGTACGCCATTGCGCCTCATCCTTGCATTTATGCAACGTTTGATTGCGATCAATTCTATTTCGAAAAGATCAGGCCGTCGATATTCTCCTCACATCGCACTACGCGACACCTGACGCAAACACCACTGATCAACGAAAGGAGCAATACCATGGCACGCAAGCTCGACAACAAGATCGCACTCGTCACCGGCGCCACCAGCGGCATCGGTCTCGCCACCGCCCAGCGCTTCGCCGCTGACGGCGCGCACGTCTATCTCACGGGCCGCCGCCAGGCCGAGCTCGATGCCGCCGTGGAAGGGATTCGCGCAGCCGGCGGCCACGCGACGGGCGTGCGTTCCGATTCCACGAAGCTCGACGAACTCGACGCGCTGTATGCGCAAATCAAGGAAGAGCACGGGCGCCTGGACGTGTTGTTCGTGAACGCCGGCGGCGGTTCGATGCTGCCGCTCGGCAGCATCACCGAGGCGCATTACGACGAAACGTTCGATCGCAACGTAAAGGGCGTGCTGTTCACCGTGCAGAAGGCGCTGCCGCTGCTTGCCGAGGGTGCATCGGTGATTCTGACCGGCTCGACGGCGGGCAGCGCGGGTACCGCTGCGTTCAGCGTGTATTCGGCTTCGAAGGCGGCGGTGCGCGCGTTTGCGCGCAGCTGGATTCTCGACCTCAAGGAGCGCCGCATTCGTGTGAACACGATCAGCCCCGGCGCGACCCGCACGCCCGGCCTGCTTGATCTTGCCGGTGACGATGCGGCTCAGCGGCAGGGGTTGGCCGATTATCTGGCGGCCCAGATTCCGATGGGACGCCTCGGCGAGCCGGGCGAGATCGCGAGCGCGGCGCTGTTCCTCGCTTCAGACGATGCGAGCTTCGTGAACGGCATCGAATTGTTCGTCGATGGCGGGCAGCAACAGATCTGAGCGTGGCTGATCGACGCGACGTCGGGCAGGCGTTCGCGTCGCTTCGCCCGCCGACTGCCCGAAGCAACTCATCGACCATCCACCGCGCGTGCCGGAGCCGTTGCCGCGCCCAACTTCGCGCCACCGATTTTCGGCAACCACGCAAACGCGATCGTGACCAGCGTGACGCCGACGACGAGCATCGGCACCACCATCGGCCACGCGCCCGACTGATAGCGCGGATCGGTGAAAACCGCCGCCGTCTGTCCCACGCTGAAAGCGAAGAACATCATGATGAAGCCGGACCAGGATACCGCGCGGCCGGCAAGATGAGGCAGGCCGCTCACCGCCCCTGCCTGCCCGCATGGCTGATGGATCCCGTGGCCGAGACAATACACGCCGTGCCCGACGAGCAGCGGCCAGATGCTGCCGGGAAGCAGCACACACCCCAACGCCTGGATCACCGCGCCGGAAAGACTCAGCGTCGCGCCCTGGCGCACCGTTCGGAGCATGCTTTGACGTCGGAGCAACTGGCGGCAGCCGTAGGTGCTCAGGACATAGACGAGCGTCCCGCTCGCCGGTATCCAGCCGTATCGCTGGGGCGAGATGCCGAGATACCGGATGTAGACCGTCGGAGACAGCAGCAGAAAACAGAACATGCCGGTGTACGTCGACGCGGCCAGCAGCGTCCATACCCTGAACGGGGCATCGCTGAATATCTCGCGCACGTCCCCGGTCGAATTCCGGCGCGGCGCGATACTGGCGGCGCTCTCCTCGAAGCCGTACCAGCACATGACGAGCAAGCCGAACGCATACAGGCTCATCCCCGCGAGTACCCATCGCCAGCCGGCGTGCTGCGTGACATACGCACCGACAATCGGGGCAAGGAACGCCATCATCCCCATTCCCATGAAACCGCGCGCCATCACGTACGGGCCGTCGCCCGCCGAGTACCGGTCGCGTACCGCCGCACGGGCGCATACCAGGATCGCGGCCATCGCAAAGCCCTGCATCGCACGTGCGGCCACCAGCATCGGGGCGGTTGATGCGAGCGCCGCCGCCAGTGCGGTCAGCGCATAGAGCGCCAGGCCGGTCAGCAAGACGGGGCGGCGGCCGAACCGGTCGGAAAGACTGCCCATCGGCAATTGTCCGATACCGAATATCAACGCGAAAACCGTGAGGCTGACGCTGGCCGAGCCCAGCGTTGCAGCGATTTCCGGTAGCGCCGGCAGGTAACTGTCGGTCGCCACCGGCTGGGCCGCCAGCAGCAGCGGCAACATGAGCGCGAAGTTCAGGCGAGCGGGGCGCGTGGTGTCCGGCATGACGGTGTTCGGCAGGGTATCGGGTGAGCGGTGAAGGCAGCGGCAAGGCAAGGGCGCCCGGCGTGTGAGCACTGCGGCGGCAAGCTGAAAAAATGCGGGGTGGAAGCGGTGCCGAACACGCCGGCGCATCGATCGCCGGCTGGCCGCGCAATGATGCTGGCATGGGCTTGCGTGCGACGCGCAACCGATCGTATTCGGCAATTGCCGACCGGTTGCGCGTTCGCTCGCCGCAGGTCGTTCACCGGGGAGGCGCCGGGCCTGCCGTCTCGCGCCTGCCGAGGCTGTCGCGATCGATGCCGTCGCGCATCGGGATCGCCTGCATGCCGATCCCATTGCCGGTTCAGTCGAACGGCACGGCCAGCCGATCGATCACCGCGCTGGTCTCGGGGCGCACGCCGCGCCACCATGCGAACGCTTCGGCCGCCTGTTCGACCAGCATGCCGACGCCGTCCGCGATCCCGTGCACGCCGGCGTTTTTCGCGAGCCGGAGGAACGGCGTGAGACGCTTGCCATAGGCGAGTTCGTAGGCGGTTCCCTTCGGACTGAACACGCTCGGCGGGACAGGCGGCAGGTCGCCGGTCAGGCTGGCCGACGTCGCATTGACGACCAGGTCGAAACGTCCCATCCGCGCGAGGTCCGCGTAGCTGCCGGCAACCAGCGGGCCTCGCCCGGCGACCTGCGCGGCCAGTGCGCGCGCCTTGTCGACGTCGCGATTCGCGATCACGAGTTCCGCCGGGCCGGCTTCGAGGAACGGCAACAGCGCGCCGCGCGCCGCGCCGCCGGCACCGAGCACCAGCACGCGCTTGCCGGCCATCGGCAGATTGAGGTTCGCTTCGATATCGCGAACCAGCCCGATTCCGTCGAAGTTGTCCGCCAGGATGCGGCCGCCGTCGAACTTCAGCGCATTGGCCGCGCCCGCGAGCCGCGCACGCTCGCTGCGTTCGTCCGACATCGCGAACGCGTCGAGCTTGAACGGCGCGGTGACGTTGATACCTTTGCCGCCGCCCTCGAAAAACGCACGTACCGCGGCAGCAAAGGCGCCTGCCGGCTCGAGCGGGCCCTCGATCGCCGTATAGCGGAGGTCCTGCCGCGTCGCTTGCGCGAAGAGGCCGTGAATCAGCGGAGATTTCGTGTGTCCGATCGGATTGCCGATCACCGCGTATTGGTCGGTCATGATTGGCTCGCTTTCGAATAGAGGACGCCGTCGGCCTGCATCGCGTCGATTTCGGCCGCATCGAACCCGAGGGAACGCGCGACTTCCGCGTTGTGCTGCCCGAGATCGGGCGCGACGTCGCGAATCGTCGTATCGCAATCGGAGAACCGGAACGGCAAGTTGGGCAGGCGCAGCGTCCCGTAGCGTGGATGCTGTTGCTCGACGACCATGCCTCGGGCCTGGATCTGCGGATCGTTCAACACCTCGTCGATGCGCTGCACCTTCGCGCAGGGCACGTCGATGCCGTCCAGCAGGTCCAGTACCGACGCGACGGAACGCGCGGCCACCCACGGCTCGACCACCGACAGGATTTCCGCGCGGTGCGCGTTGCGCCCGGTGCTGTCGTGAAACCGCGTGTCGGCGCCGAAATCCGCGGGGCCGCCGTGCGCCGCGATCAACTCGGCGAAGCGCTTCCACGCATCATCCACCTGCGCGGCGATCACGAGATCGCCGTCCGCGGCGCGGAACACGCCGTAGAGTGTCGACGTCGGCATGTCGTGCCCGGTCTGCTCGGGCAGCACGCCTTTCAGCGTGTAGCACTGCACCGCATACTCGTGCATCGACACCAGCGTGTCGTACAGCGCCATGTCGACGTGTTGCCCGCGGCCGCTCTTCACGCGCCCCAGCAGCGCGGCGTTGATCGCCGCGACCGCATGAATGCCGGTGTACATGTCCCCGAGCGAAATGCGCAGCAGCGGCGGGCGCTCGCCCGGCGTGCCGACCATCTGCATGATCCCGCTCTTCGCTTCGGCGATCAGCCCGAAGCCCGCGCGATGCGCATCGGGGCCGGTGTGACCGTACGCCGAAATCGAGCAGTAGACGAGGCCCGGATTGCGCGCCGACAGTTCGGCATAGCCGAGCCCGAGCTTGTCCAGCGCACCCGGACGATAGTTCTCGATGAAGACGTCGGCGGAGTCGCACAGCCGCTGCATGAACGCCTTGCCGCGCGCGTCCTTCATGTTCACGCTCACGCCGCGCTTGCCCATGTTGAGCTGCAGGAAGTAGCCGCTTTGCTGGTCGTCGAGCACGGTTGCGTGCTGTCGCCCGGCGTCGCCGGTGCCGGGACGCTCGACCTTGATGACTTCGGCGCCGAGCGCCGCGAGACAGCGCCCGACATACGGGCCGGCGAGGAAATGGCTGTAGTCGACGACGCGAATGCCTTCGAGGGGACGGGCCTGCATCACGGTGCCTCCGGACGGCGCGGCACCATCAGACGATGTTCGCCGCGTTGAACGACCTGCCCGTCCTGATTGATCAGCTCCGACGGCAGCACGACGATGCCCCAGTCCGGGCGGCTCTTGCTGGCCCGCATCGAGCCGACGCGGAACGTCACGTGCAGCACGTCGCCGACCTTGATCGGCAGCAGGAAATCCCAGGTCCAGCCGAGCGACATGCCCGGCAGGAAGCGATAGTCGCTCTGCGTTTTCAGGCCGTCGGCGATGGATAGCCCGAACAGCCCGTGCGCGACGAGGCAGCCGAAATGGCTCGCGTTCGCGTATGCCTCGTCCACGTGAACGGGCGTATGGTCGCCGGTGAGGTCGGCATACGCGAGAATGCGCTCCTTGGTCACCCGGTAGGTCGGGCTCGTGCACGTGTCGCCCTCGCGCGCGTCGTCCCAGTATTTTTCGACGATCGTCATGGTCATGCCTCCGCGCGCGGGTTGATCGCCAGCGCCTGCGCGACGCAGCAAGCCGGCCGGGCCTGAATCAGCTCGACGGCGAGCCCGTCGGGCAGGCGAATCCAGTTGCGCCCCTGCGGCATCTCGGTCACGTCGAACCGCCGCGCCGCGGCCAGCGCGGCCTCCAGGTCCTCGCACATCACGCCGAGATGGGCGAGCCGGCCTTCCGGGCCGTCATGTTCCGGCGCGTGGATGAACTGCAGGCCGCCGAGCGTCCAGTACTGCCGCGGTGCGTCGAGCGTGCCGTCCACTTCGCGCAGCGTCATGCCGAGGACTTCCTCGAAGAAACGGATGTGCCAGCGGATGTCCTTCACCCAGATCGCAACGTGTTCGAGATAGGCTTTCGTGGCGCTCATGCGGCTGCCTCCTCGCGTTGGCGATCGGCCATCGCGCGCTCCAGCCCCTTGATGCAGGCGACGAGCGTGGCATTGACCGGGGTCGGCACGCCGTGGCGCTGCCCGGCGCGCACGACCGAACCGTTGATGAAATCGATCTCGGTGATCGAGCCTTTCTCCAGACTTTGCAGCATCGAGGTCTTGAAGGCTGCCGGCAGCCCCTCGGCGGCGAGCGTCCACGCTTGTTCGGGATCGGTCATCGACAGCCTGACGCCGGCCGCCTGCGCCGCCGCAATGGCCTCGGCCACGGCCGCGAGCGACGTCGCCTTGAGCAGCGGCTCGTCGTAAAGCTGCCCGTAGGTGAGGCCGGTGAGGCCGGTCAGCGCGCCGGTCGCGACATTCACCAGCAGCTTGTCCCACATCGTGCCGACGATGTTGTCGCTGATCGTCGTCGCGAGGCCGGCGGTATCGAACGCGGCGGCGATCGCCTGCACGCGCGGCGTGATGCGTCCGTCGAGTTCACCGATGTAGGTGTGCTTGCCGATCACGCCGGATTCGATATGGCCCGGCCCGCGCAGCACGCCGCCGACGTAGGTCTTGCCCGCGAGCACGCGTTCGCGGCCGACGGCGTCGCTCAGGATGTCCTCGTGCCCGAGGCCGTTCTGCAGCGACAGCACGACGGTATCGGGCCCCACCAGCGACTGCGCGCCGCGGATGGCGGCATCGGTGTGAAACGACTTGACCAGGACCACCACCAGGTCGGCCACACCGACTTCGGCGGCCTGCGTCGTCGCATGGACGCGTACCAGGCGCGTGCCGCGGGCGTCGTCGACCCGCAGGCCGTCGCGACGCATCGCGTCGACGTGCGCGGGCGAACGGTCGATCAACCAGGTCTCGTGACCGCCTTCGGTGAGGGTGGCGCCGATCGCACAGCCCAGCGCGCCAGCACCCAGAATCGCAATTTTCAATGGTGTCTCCTTGACGTATGGCCTCACGATAGGAGCCGCCGCTCATGTCGACAATGCAATGGATACAATAGCGTCATTGCGATGGACAATAATGCGACGATGCCCGCCGATCTGCCGGACCTGAAGCTGCTTCAGCTATTCGATCTCCTGTACGACGTGCGCAGCGTCACGCGCGTCGCCGAGCAGCTCGGCCAGAGCCAGCCGACCGTCAGCATCTGGCTCGGGCACTTGCGCGAACACCTGCACGATCCGCTCTTCATCCGCACGCCCGGCGGCATGGCGCCGACACCGCAAGCCGACGCGCTGATCGGGCCATGCCGGGAAATCCTCGAATCGCTGCGACGCTTCACGGCGTGGGAGATCGCATTCGATCCGGCGACCGCGCAGCGACGCTTTCGCATCTGCATGACCGACGCGAGCCACGTGACGCTGCTGCCGCGGCTGCTGGCCCATGTCCGCGCGCAGGCGCCGGGCGTCCGGCTGGAAGCCGCACGGATCGACGGCAATACGGAGCGGGCGCTCGAATCCGGCGAAGCCGATCTCGCGATCGGCTACGTGCCGTGGCTTGGCGGTGGTATTTACCAGCAGAAGCTGTATGACCAGGACTGGATTTGTCTGGTGAACCGGCATCACCCGCGGATTCGCGGCCGGCTTGGGGTAAAGCAGTATCGTTCGGAGGGGCATGTCGCCATTACGGCGGGAACGGGGGCGCAACTGCTCGAACAGGCGCTGCGGCAGGCGCGCATCGAGCGGGACGTGGTGCTGGAATTGCCGGGCTTTCTGGGGTTGGGGGCGATCGTGCAGACGACCGACCTGATCACGACGCTACCGCGTCATATCGGCGAGACGCTGGCACAGGCCAACGATCTGGCGGTTCATGCGTGCCCGATTCCCGTCGAAGGCTTCGCGGTACGGCAGCACTGGCACGCGCGCTATCACCACGAGGCCGGCAACCGGTGGCTGCGCGGCGTCGTGATTCGACTGTTCGGTGCTTCGCATTGATCCGCGGCTTCGGCGTCGCGAGGGAGGCCGGTCGTTCAGACCACCGGCAAATGAAAACGCCGTGGCGATCGTCGATGTCGCCGTGACGGCGCCTGCGGCGGCGCCGGGCTTTCCGGCGGCTATCGGCGCGGCCATCCGAGCGCCTGCGCCTGGTCGAGCGAGGATCGCACGACGAGGCGATGGAAAGGCGCGATGACGCCGAGATAAACCCGGCCCAACGGACGATTGTAGAAAACGAGGGTGGTGAGCGTCAGTCGCCGGGGCAGGCCATCGGATGCGGGCTGCACGAGCACCGACACACGGAAATCGAGATGCGCGTCGTCCTCGCCCAGAATGATTTCGTCGTCGTGTCGTTCGAACACGCGAAAAATGCTGATTCGGTCGCCGTTCGCGGCTTTCAAATCGGCCGTTCCTTTCAGGCCGAACGGCCACACGATCAGGTCCCGGATGCGTAGCAGCGGCGCGATCCACTTGGGTTGCCCGGTAAAGATGTGTCGGGCGAGAGACGCCGCGTCGTTGCAGGCGGTGGCCGGCAAGGCCACCGAAAATGCGTCGGCGAAATCCGCCGAGCCGTATGAGCGGCTCAGCCTCGAGCGCGCCGGGAGGCCGACCTGTTCGGTTTTCTTCGAATGCGTCTGCATGCCAGTTTCCCCACCGTTCACGTTGCCCGGTTACCGCTGCGCCATTCGAGCGAACGCAGTCGACAGCATTCGCGGTATCTCGGCAACGGGCGATGCCCCGTGATCGGCGGAAGTCACGGACGACTCGTCACGGGAACATCGGGCCGGATCACGCGTCGGCAGCGCCCCACCTTTGGCCGCTGACCTCCGCCAGCGCGTCGAATACGGCCGGCGAGCGCTCCAGGCGGGCGATCGTACGGGCACCTTCGAGCGCGGCGACCAGCGCGGCCGCGGCTGACGATGCGCGTGCGGAAGCGAAACCGCACCCGCGGAAATGCGCCGCAATGACCTCGGTCGAATCGGCAAACCCACGCGCGACCCGCTGGGTGAGTTCGGCGTCGAGCGCGGGCAGTTCGTTCGCCAGGTTTTGCATCAGGCACCCGTACTGGAAATCGGTGGCGACCATTTCGGCGGCAAATGTGCTGAGGATCCGGCGAACAAAATTCAGCGCATGACCGGTCGTCTCAGCCGAGATGTTCCGCAAGACGGCAATTCGATTCGTGACGTAATGATCGATGGCTTCCTCCGCGAGTTGCGCCTTGCCGCGTGGGAAGTGGAAGTAGAACGATCCTTTGGGGGCGCCGCTTTCTTCGAGGATCTGGGTCAGTCCGGTCGCGGTGTAGCCCTGGATGCGAAACAGCCGTTCCGCCGTGGCAATCGCGCGAGCGCGAGCGTCAGTCTTGCGTGTCATGCGGCAAACGTACCACGTTTCGCTTGACCGGGCTATGGCGATCGCCATACTATGGTGATCACCATATTCCGGAGCGCCACGATGCCCGTCGACAACAGCAAGCCATCGGCGCCGCGACGAGCCGTCCTCGCGATGGGCGCGGCCGGCCTGGTTGCCGCGTGGCTTCGGCCTGCCCGCGCAAACCCGACAGGAGAAAGCGATTTGGCCATGCCGACCTACGCCGCAGGAACGCTTCCCAACGGGGTGCGCTCGCGCATGATTCACGGGGTGAACGGCCTCGATGTCCATATTCTCGAAGCCGGTCATGAAAGCGCCGGCCGGCCGCTCGCGCTGCTTCTGCACGGTTTTCCGGATCTGGCCTACGGCTGGCGGCATCTGATGCCCATCCTGGCCGACGCGGGATACCACGTCGTCGCACCCGACCAGCGGGGGTATGGACGCACCACCGGCTGGGCGAACGACTATGACGCCCCGCTCGGGCCCTTCGGCTTCCTGAACATGGCGCGCGACGCCCTCGGACTGGTTTCGGCGTTGGGGTATCGGCATACGTCGATGCTGGCAGGACACGACCTCGGCTCGCCCGTGGCCGCGTATTGTGCGCTGGCGCGGCCTGACGTCTTTCCGTCGGTGGTGCTGATGAGCGCACCGTTCCCCGGCCCGCCCGCGCTTCCGTTCGACACTGCGCGAAACGCGACATCGTCGGCTCGCCCGAACAGTGAAAGCGGGAAGCTGGCGGCGGCGCTTGCCGCGCTCGATCCGCCGAGAGCGTATTACCAGCAATACCTGAGCACACGGAACGCCAACCGGGACATGTGGCATCCACCCCAAGGTTTGTCCGCGTTTCTTCGTGCATTTTTCCATGTGAAGAGCGCCGACTGGCCGGGGAACAAGCCGCATCCGCTCAAGGCGCTCACCGCCGCGGAGCTTGCGCAAATGCCCACGTATTACGTGATGGATCTCGGCAAGACGATGCCGGAAACCGTCGCGCCATTCCAGCCGTCCGCCGCGGAAGCCCTTGCCTGCAAGTGGCTGACCGACGCGGAGCTGGGCGTGTACACGGCGGAGTACGGCCGCACCGGGTTTCAGGGTGCGCTTCAGGCTTATCGTGTACTGTCGGATCCCGACCTGAACGCGGAGTTGCGCCTGTTTTCGGGCAGAACGATCGACGTTCCGTCGCTCTTCATTGGCGGCAAGCGCGATTGGGGCACCTATTCGGCGCCGGGCGCGCTCGATCTGATGCGTACGAAGGCGGCGACGAGCATGCGCGGCATCGAACTGATCGACGGCGCAGGTCACTGGATCCAGCAGGAGCAACCGGAGAAACTCGGCGAACGCCTGCTCGCGTTCGCGAAGGAGTGAAGCAGGCGGGCGGTGCTGGTTCAGGGCTGACAGCAGCTTCCGGCTGCCTTCGATTGGGGCGTCGCGCTCCGATGAGTCGAGCCGCATGCGCGCGACGATCGAAGCACGCTCTGGACCGAGAACGTTCCTCGTCCAATCTTATGGACTACTTCGGATCTCGTCATGGCGACTCGGGGTCGGAGCGCTTCTCTTTCGACGCTGGCCCATGCGCGAGGCGACGTAGTGCATCTCCCGGTCTCGTCCTCCAAGCGACTATCCGGTACACAGTTACAAGATAACGATTGACGTGGCGGTTGCTGGCCGTTAGTGTATGCACCGAAGTCCAAGAAGTCCGATTGCTGTTCATCAATTGCTCGCTCCTCCCGGCGGTATTCGTTGTCCTCTCCCTCCTTGACGCTTCAAGCGCTCTTCAACAGAGCAAATTTTCGTATTTTTTTCTCAAGGAATCTTCATGGATACCGGTATCGTCAAGTGGTTCAACGACAGCAAAGGCTTTGGCTTCATTACTCCGGACAACGGCGGTGACGACCTGTTCGCGCACTTCTCCGAAATCCGCGCCGACGGCTTCAAGACGCTGGCTGAAAACCAAAAAGTGAGCTTCGAAACGAAGCAAGGCCCGAAGGGTCTGCAAGCGGCCAACATCAAGCCGCTGTAAAGTTTGAAGGGCCCGGCCTTCCGCGACGGACGCCGGGTCGCAGCGACATCCCCACGGAGCTTCGTCTCCTCAAGTTGGCGCGATTGCCTGCAACTGCATCGATTGGGGTAGCAGCTTGCCAAGCGCCACACGTCTCGTTGCACTTCATTCCCCTCCGGCCGCAACGCCTTATTTCCGCTTTCCGACTGCGTCAGATTCGGTCCGCAATGGCTTTTGAATCGGCGTACCCGTGTGCCGGTCGCACGGCCCGCACGCACTCGAACATCATTAAAATTAAAATGCACGACAAACGAATTCAACAATACAACGGCTATGCCGTCCAACCCTCGACGCATCGCTTGCCCGACGGGAGCTTTTCATCCAACCTGCTGCTCGAACGCGTCGACAGCATGCACGACGAAGGCCGCTACCAGTTCTATTCGCTCGATTACTTCGCGAGCGAGGCACAGGCGCTCGCGCATTCGGCACGCTGGGCACGCCACTGGGTCGATACGCGCGGCTAAGGGCAACGCCCGGCAGACGCGAGCGGCGGCGCGATCCGATTCGAACACCATCGCCTCGGCGCTATTGCCTCGCGGGCCGGTGTGGATCAACGCTCGCGGTGGGCGAGAACGGAAACGCACATCGGATCGAAATCGCGAGGTGCCGATGCAATACGGCGCCTTTCGCGATTGGCCGCGGCCGGATCAGATTCCGTGGACCGTTTCGGCGCCGAATCGGTCCACCACGAATTCAGTAAAGCTACGAAGCTTCGGTGATTGCTGCCTCTCTTGCAGATAAAGCAGATTCATCGACCTTTCGGGGGCGGCGAAGTCCGGCATGATCTCGATGAGGCGCTTGTCGCGAATGTCCTCGCGTATCAACATGGAAGGAAGCATCGCAATACCCAGCCCTCTCAATGCCGCCCGGCGTAACGCTTCCGCATTGTCGATTTTCAGTCTGCCGTCCACGGCGACGCTCATCGGCCCATCCGGACCTTCCAGCATCCATTGAGTTTGTGCCGCGTGCCACGCCGACCGAGGCGGATACGCGTACGTCAGGCAGTGATGTTCGCCAAGCGCGTTCGGCGTGGTGGGCGCGCCATGTGCGTGAACGTAAGCGGGCGACGCGCACAGCACCAGCCGATAGGACGCCAACGGACGCGCCACGACATCGGGGTTGGCGATCGCGCCGATGCGAATGGCTGCCTCGAAACCTTCGTCGAACAGATCGGCGAGCGAGTCGGTGGCGACGATATCGAGCTTGATCTCCGGGTAGCGCTGGTAATAGTCCGCGAGCGCGGGAATCAGGCACTCGTTCGTAAACACGACGGGCGCGGTCACGCGCAAACGCCCGCGTGGCTGCTGGAGATGATCGAGCGCGAGCCGTTCCGTGTCGTCGACCAGACCGAGGATTTCGACGCATCGCTCGTAGTAAGCGTGGCCGAACGCGCTGACTTTCTGCTTGCGGGTCGTGCGGTGAACGAGGACCGCGCCGAGCCGGGTTTCCAAGGCCTGTAGGTAATTGCCGACCATGGTCGGCGACAGACCGGACGCTTGCGCGGCCGCTGTCAGGCTACCCGTTTCCACGATGCGGACGAATACGGCCATCGCCTTGAGGAGATCCATTGCGCAATGGTACTGGATTCTGTTTCAAGGTGATGCGCGTTTATCGGCCATCGCTTTGGAAATACATTGCGACATGCAAGCGAAAGGAGGGCAGAAATGCTGTACGAACTCACGACGTTGTCGTGTCCGCTGCTGGACCAGGATACGGTGTCCCGCCGTGCGCATCGGTGGGTATCGAATGCCGACGCGCAAGGAAGGCTGCTTGGCGCATGGCGCACGGAAATTGGCGAGCTATCGCGGATCGTCGTGTTGCGCGGCTTCGGGACGAGGGATGAATTGCAGCATGAACGCGATCGGGCATTGCATGCCGAGCGACCTTTCGGGATTGAAAGCGCATCCGTTCGATTGGACATGGAAAGCTATGCGCTGTTTCCTTTTCTACCCGACATCGAACCGGGCGCATTGGGCGGCTTCTACGAGATTCGCCGCTACTGGCTGAAAGCCGGCGGAATTGCGCCGACCCTTTCCGCGTGGGAACGTGCGGTGGGCCCGGCCAAAGCCTATACGTCGCATCTCGTTTGCAACATGTATGCGCTCGATGGGCCGCCGCGCATCACGCACATCTGGGGATTCCCGAGTCTGGAAGCACGCATGGCGTTGCGAAAGCAACACTATGCAGCGGGCCTGTGGCCGCCGGCAGGGGGGCCGGAGCAGATCGAAAGGGCGACGTCGACGATCGGCCTGCCGGAGGCGTGGTCGCCGTTGCGTTGAAGGCGCCGTGGGTGCCAGATGCGGTAAGCAATGCCAAGCGATATCCGCGGAGACGGCATCGAGAAGCCATGTTGCGACGCGCCGGACGAAACGCTGCAACGGAAACCGCTTCAACTCGTCCTTTCACATCTCTTCCTTGATCACGCCCGTCATCGCGATGACGTTCATGCGTTGCGCTCGCAAACATGCGTTGCACCGCCCGCGCTGGATGTCGCGTGTTTTCAGTGCGCCAAATCGGTCATCGGCCTATTCAGCATGTGCGCATCGATAAATCGCTCGACCATGACCACGACCATGCGTCCGGCGAATTGTCGGCGGGATGCCAGAATGTCGTCCTGGTCTATCATTCACGATTTGCCACGCGCGGTCGGTCACAGTGCGCGATCAGCGAGTACTTCGATATCAGGTCGCTGTTCAAGCCGTTGACCAGGAGTGGCGGCGAACCGCAACCGACAGTCGGCACACCATCACCGAAATGAGCGATTTGAAACACGCAGTCTCTCTCGAGACCCCGAATGGCCCCGATTCCTCCCGTCGCCGCTCGCTGATCGCCGCTTGCGGCGCACACGCCGTGCACGACGGGTTGACCGACGTCATTTACGTGCTGCTGCCGATCTGGCAGGCGCAGTTCGCGATCAATTACGCGCAGATCGGCTTGTTGCGCGGGCTCTATTCCGGCGTGATGGCGGGTTTTCAGTTGCTCGCCAGCCGGGCAGCGCGGCGCTGGGGCCGGGAGCGCTTGCTGGTGGCCGGGACGGCCCTCGCGGGCATGGCCTACCTGATCGCGGGGCAGGCCGGCGGGCTGACGGTACTGCTGATCGCGCTGGTACTGGGCGGACTGGGCGCCAGCACGCAGCATCCGCTCGCATCGTCGATGGTCACCGATTCCTACGAGGCGGGCGGAGGCGTGAAGGAGGCGCTGGCTCAATACAACTTCTCCGGCGACATCGGCAAGACGCTGATACCCGGCCTGATCGGCCTGCTGTTGACGGTCGTGACGTGGCGAACCGGCGCCACGCTGATCGGCGTGCTGGGCGTGGTTTCAGCGGGCCTGCTGTGGTGGCTGATTCCGTCGAGCGACTCGTCGCGGGCGGCGCGCGACAAGACGCCGAAAACGCCCGCGGGCAGCGGTTCGGCCGGCGGCTTGCACGCGCTGCTCGCGACCGGCACCCTCGACAGTGCCGTGCGGATGGGCTTTCTGACGTTCCTGCCGTTCCTCCTCAAAAGCAAAGGGGCCGGCACTGCCGGTATCGGTCTCGCGCTGACGTTGCTGTTCGTGGGCGGCGCGTTCGGCAAGCTGTTCTGCGGCTATCTGGGCGCGCGCATCGGGATGATGAAGACGGTGTGGCTCACGGAGTCCGCCACGTCGCTGTTGATCGTGCTCGCCGTGTTCTCGCCGCTCTTCGCGATGATGGCGATGCTCCCGCTGCTTGGATTGGCGCTGAACGGAACATCGTCCGTGCTCTACGGTGTCGTGCCGGAGCTGGCCGGCGTCGGCAAGCGCGAGCAGGCGTTCGCGTTGTTCTATACGGGCACGATCGGCGGCGGCGCGCTGTCGCCGGTTCTGTTCGGCCGTCTGGGCGACGTCGCGGGCGTCCCGACCGCGCTGCTGGCGCTGGCCTCGGTCCTGCTGCTGACACTGCCGTTATCGTGGTACGTGCAGAAGGGTCTGGAAGCATAGCGCCTGTCCTAGCCGGCTGCGACCGACCTCGCGAACTCGATGAACTGCTCGACGCAGGTTGACGAAAACGGTTCGGACCACGTGACGACCAATTCGAGAACATGCGGCGTCGCCAGCGGCACGTAAGCGACACCCGAGCGTTGCAACGTCGACGTGAAGCTGGGCACGATGGCGACGCCGCGTTCCGCTGCCACCAGCGACACCAGCGTCGTGATCTGCGACGCGGTAGGCCCGATCCGCGGCGCAACGCCCTCGCGGGCGCACAGATCGTCGAGCGCCGCGTTCAGCGCGGAACCGTAGCCCGCGGGGAACGTGACGAAGTTCTCGTTGACGAGTTCACGGAACTCGATCGTCGCCTTGCCCGCGTATCGACTCTGGGCCGGAACCGCGGCGACGAGCGGCTCGATCGACACGACGAGGGACCCGATGCGCGCTTCCGACGTCTTTGCCGCGGCCCAACCGAATCCGACGTCCAGCGTGCCGGCGGCGATCTGCTGGCGTTGACTCGCGGTCGATACTTCCCGAAACGCCAACTCGACTTCCGGCATGCTGCGGCTCGCATGGCGGATGATGTCCGAAAACGCGTCGGACATCGGAATGGAGCTCGCATAGCCGATCACGACACGGCCGACCATGCCTTGCGCCATCTTGCGCGCCGTTGCCTCCGCCTCGTCGACGGCATGAATGACGCTCCTCGCGTGTTCGAGAAACAGCGCGCCTGCCGGCGTGAGCTGGACCGCGCGCGTCGATCGTTCGAACAGCCGGATACCGAGGTCGGTTTCCAGCGCGGCGATATGGCGCGTCAAAGGCGGCTGGGCAATACGCAAACGCAACGCCGCGCGTCCGAAGTGCAATTCGTCGGCGACGGTCACGAAATAGCGGAGGCGGCGTAGGTCGAGCATTTTTGTCGTTTCGGTATCAATGACCACGAAAACAGTATTGGCGCGCGTGTCGCCCACTCGTCAGACTGTCACACAAACCAGACAGGGCGTCACCAGTGGGCAACAGAACCATTCGATCCGCATTTTTCCTGTGCGGGTTTGCGGCTTTTCTCAATCTTTATTCGACTCAGGGCATCCTGCACGAACTTGCCGCGGCATTTGACGTGAGCCCGGAACAAGCCGGCCAGGGCGTCAGCGCCACCACCTTGGCGGTCGCCATTATCGCTCCGTTCGTCGGCGCGCTGGCCGCCCGCTTCGATCGCCGAACGGTCATTTCGTGCGCCGCCGTCGCGTGTGCGCTTCCCGTTCTCTGGTCTGCGCACGCGGCGAGCTTTTCATCGTTCCTCGCCGCCCGCTTTGCCGCGGGCGTGCTGATGCCGTTCATCTTCGCGATCTCGATCGCGTGCATCGGCGAGGTCTTCAGCCACGACGCGGCGACGGAGGTCAGTGCGCTCTTCGTCGCCGGCACGACACTCGGCGGATTCGCCGGGCGTTTCGTGACGAATAGCCTGACGTCCGCGTTCGGCTGGCGCCACGCGCTCGACGTCATCGCGTTCCTGTGTCTGGCAACGGGCCTCGCGATTCATGCGTGCCTGCCGGCGGCCGGCGCCGCGCGTCCGGACGACGAAGGCGCGTCGGCATCTCGCTGGACGCTCTTGACGCGCGGCCCGCTGCTCGCGTCGTTCCTGGTCGGCGCATGCGTGCTCGCGTCGCAGGTCGCGACGTTCACCTTCGTCGGACTGCGGCTGGCCCGTGCGCCATTTGGCTTCAATACGGTCGAGATCGGCGCGATCTATGCGGTATTTCTCGTCGCGGTCGTCGTCACGCCGCTCGCGGGCCGCGTCGCGGCGCAACGCGGCCCGCGCGATCTCGCCCTTGCGGCGACCGGGCTCGCGATCGTCGGTGCATTGCTGACGCTGTCGAGCAGCGTCATCGCGATCCTGGCCGGCCTCGCGCTCAGTTCCACCGCGGTGTTCGTCGAGCAGGCGTCGGCCAACGCGTTCATCTCGCGGGTGGCGCGGGGTGCAAGATCGACGGCGATCGGCATTTACCTTTCCTTCTATTACTTCGGCGGGAGTCTCGGCTCGGTCCTGCCCGTTCCCGCGTGGAATCGCTGGGGCTGGGTGGGCTGCGTCGCATTCGTCGTCGGTGCACAGGCGCTCGCAGGCGCGCTCGTGTTTTTCTTCTGGCGCGGGATGCCTCCCGCCAGCGCAGGCAGACCGCGCTCACCCGAAGTGCGGCTGACCCGGTAGTTCGCTTCAAATCACATCTAGAACCGGAGAGAAAAGGATGGAAACGTTTCAATCGCAAGCGGGGTTGCTCGATATCGTCACGCCTGTGCTTAACGGGATGAAAGGCGGCGTCCTGAAGGAGGCGCTCGTTGCGGCCTTCTCGGCCGAGGAGGAGGCGCTTCGGGACATCGAAGGTGCATTCCGCCGGTTGACGGAGCGCGGCTATTCGGCGCCGGCTCTTCGCACCTTTTTCGCCAGCTGGTCGAAGACCAACAATTCCGCGGCGAGCGTCTCCGGCCTTGCAAACCGGATCACGCTGCTGGCGCGCTCCGACGCCGGTTCGGCGGCGTCGAACCAGCTTCATGACGTATGCGCGAGCCTGCAGCGCATCACCGACGAGGATCTCGGCGCGCTGGGCGGCGTGCTCCATGCCGATCTCTTCTATACGATGGCGACGGCTGCGTGCGGTGACGACACGTGGCTGCTGAAGTCCGCTTGCCTTCCGTCCGCGCAGGCATTCAAGGACTGGACGGATCGTCAGCGGCTGAAGGAACGGGATATCCTCCTCGGCCTGCTTACCACGCTGGTTCACGAGGTTTACACGCACGGTGAAGTCGAGTTCATCCACGACCTCTACAAATCCTGGTTCCACACGCACGTCGGCATTCCGGCCGATCGCGTGCGCCACATCGTCGCGTGGGTCACCGTGCATACCGGCGGGACCGAGAGCAATCACTTCGGGCACGCCGTACAGGCGGTCAACGCGTTCGCCGACGCAATGCAGGTAACGATCGACGCATCGGCTGCGATGACGCTGTTCCAGGACTACCTGCGTCGCAAGGCGACCGTCATGCGCGAGTGCGCGCAAGCGCTCGTCTGACGCAGTGCGGGGTCGGCCCAGGTGCCGACCTGCCGGGTTCAGTTCGCATAACTGATTAATAAGGCGAAGCCCACGACCGGCTCGCCTTGCCGTGGCTCCATTTCATTGGTTTTCGCCTACGACGACATGAATACACGCGACATCCCGCAAATCGAGTTGCCGTTGTCGGACCGTGCGCGCAGCGTTACCGCACCGGGCACGTCGAGCATGCGCAGCAAAGCAAACGCATTGAAGGACCGTGGCGTCAAGGTCATCAATTTCGCTGCCGGAGAACTTTCTTTCGATGCATGCCCGCCCATGAAGGCGGGCGCGATCGATGCGGTGGAAAGCAGGCGCAATCGTTATACGCCGCCGATCGGATTGCCCCAACTCCGAGAAAAGCTCGCGGAAAGCGTGAGCCGGCGATGCGGGGCGATGTTCACGGCAGACGAGATCGCCGTCACGGCGGGCGCGAAGCAGGCGCTCTTCAATGCGTCGATGGTCCTGCTGAACCCCGGTGACGAAGTGATCGTTCCGACTCCCTATTGGGAGACCTTTCCGACCCAGATCCGGCTCGCCGGTGCGACGGCCGTCTGCGTCGACACGCAGGCCGATCAGTACCGACTGACCTGGCGTTCGGTCGAGGGCGCGCTGACGGACAGAACCCGAATGATCGTGATCAACACGCCCAACAACCCGACGGGAACGGTCTATCAGCGCGAGCAGTTGCTTGGAATTGCAAAGCTCGCGTTCGACCGCCAAATCTGGGTGGTGTTCGACGAGTGCTATCGGCATCTCGTCAGGCATCCGCACGAGCATCACAACATCCTGTCGCTTTTCGAGCCGCTCAGGCGACAGACGGTCCTCGTCGACTCGTTTTCGAAAAGCCAGGCCGTGACTGGCTGGCGCGTCGGCTACGCGTGTGCGCCGGCGCACGTGATAGCCGCGATGCATAATCTGCAGGGGCATACGACGTCGAATCCCAGTAGCCTGTCGCAGTACGCGGCGCTGAGCACGATCACGTCCGGTTCCGACGCATTCATCGCGGAGATCAACCGGTTCCTCGAGCAGCAACTGACCACGGCACGCACGTTTCTGGACCGGATCGCGGGCGTCGCCTATGCCCCGCCGGAAGGCGCGTTCTACCTGTTCGTCGATGTCTCGGAAAAGTTGGGCCGCCATTACCGCGGGCAGCGGATCCGCGACGTCGACCATCTCGCCGAACTGCTATTGACGGAAGCGCACGTCGCTGTCGTTCCGGGCGCCGGCTGCGGCAATGCAAACTGCATCCGGATCTCCTATGCAATCGAACATGAAGAATTGATCGAGGGCCTGCTTCGCCTCGGCCGGTTCGTGGCGGAGATCGACGTCGATTGAACCCGACGGTTGGCGCCGCCACACGGCCCGATCGGCTTGTCGAGTAGCGCCGACATTGGGGGCGCCGATCGTGCAAGCCTCATCACGATCGACACATTCATCAATCGAGGAGGAAGACATGGAGCATTCGACGCACGCTTTCATCGATTACGTCAACGACGCACTGATCGACGTGGAGGACAGGCGGCTCGTCGACGCGCTGCTGACCGGCTTCGAAAATAATCGCGACAGGTTGCGCGAATACCGGAAGACCTATGAAGGCATCACGTCGGGAAAATGGACCACCGACTCGCTTTGTACCTTTTTTTGCGGATGGCGCAGCCCGGATGGCGCCGCCCATGCCGTATCGAGCATCATCGTGCGTCTCCTGCAGGAATCCGAGTCGCTCGATGGCGAACGGAACAAGGTGAAGATGCTGACAGCCGCGCGACACTGCGGCGAGATCATCGTCGAGGATATCGGCCTCGGCGAGCTGCACGGACATCCACACCATTCGAAGCTGTATCACCGGATGGCAACCGCCATCTGCGGTTCGGACAACTGGCGCCTGCAGGACCGGTTTCTCGATCCCGTCACGAAGGAATTCTCTGCATGGGTCGGACAGAAGCGCCCGCTCGCACCGGACCTGATCGAGGCCATCGAGATGATGGCGATGACCGAGCTGTTCAATACGGGCGAATACAACCTGATGACGCCGATGTGGAAGAAATGGATACGCGAGTCCTTCTCGGTCACGGCGACCGAGGTCAACCGGATCGCATCGTTTCTGAGCGTGCATTGCGGAAGCGTCGAAGCGCGGCATTTCAGGCACGCGGCCGACGCGCTGACGCTTTATGCGGAAGCGTCGAACCAGGAGATCAACTATCGCCGTATCGGCATGCTGTCCGACGAGTACGTGATCCGGGCATGCGAGCACCTTGGAAAGATGGCATCGGTGCTCCGCGCGTAACGGGCCAGGGAAACGAGCCGGCGGGCCGCATCCCGGCGCGATAGGCGAGGCCGGAGCGGGAAGCCGCCAGGGCCTGCCGGCGAATGCATTCGAATCCTGCTTCGCCAGATGAATGAGTCCAACGCTCGCCGCGGCGAGCGACTGAATCGAGGTCAACAAACATGCGTATCGAATCGGATTCGATGGGTTCCATCCAGGTCCCGTCGGAAAAATACTGGGGTGCACAAACCGAGCGTTCCATCATGAATTTCCCGATCGGCCAATCCCGCTTCAAGTGGGGAAGATCGATCATCCATGCAATGGGCATCCTGAAGAAGGCCGCAGCGCTGGCGAATCTCAAGCTCGGCGAATTGCCGGAGGCGATCGCCATCCCGATCTCGGAGGCGGCGGACGAAGTGATCTCCGGGGCGCTCGACGATCATTTTCCGCTGGTGGTGTTTCAGACGGGCTCGGGCACGCAGTCGAACATGAATGTCAACGAGGTCATCTCCAATCGCGCAATCGAAATGAAGGGCGGGGTGCTCGGCAGCAAGACGCCGATTCATCCGAACGATCACGTCAATCGCGGCCAGTCGTCGAACGACACGTTTCCGACTGCGATGTATATCGCGGTCGTCACGGAACTGTTCGACACGTTGTTTCCGAGCGTGATGGCATTGCGCGATACGTTGCTGGAGAAATCCGAGCGGTATTTCGACGTCGTGAAGGTCGGGCGCACGCACTTGCAGGACGCGACGCCGATCACGTTCGGGCAGGAGATCGGCGGCTGGGTGAAGCAGATCGACTATTCGCTCGCGTCGATTCGGACCAACCTGACTGGGCTGTACGATCTCGCGATCGGCGGCACGGCCGTGGGCACGGGGCTGAACGCGCATCCGCTGTTTGGTGACACGTGCGCGGCCATCATCGGTGAACTCACGGGGCATCCGTTCCGGTCGTCGGCCAACAAGTTCTTTGCGTTGTCCGCGCACGACGCGCTCGTCAGCACGTCCGCGGCGATCCGAACGCTCGCGATGGCACTGCTGAAGATCGCCAACGATGTTCGCTGGCTGGCAAGCGGGCCGCGCTGCGGGATCGGCGAGATTCATATTCCCGAGAACGAGCCAGGCTCGTCGATCATGCCGGGGAAGGTCAATCCGACGCAATGCGAAGCGCTCACGATGGTTTGCACGCAGGTATTCGGCAACGATGCGACCGTCGCATTCGCCGGGAGCCAGGGAAATTTCCAGCTCAACGTGTACAAACCGGTGATGGTCCACAACGTGCTGGAGAGCATCACGCTGCTCGCCGACGCGTGTCGCGCGTTCAACGTGCATTGCGCGGTCGGCATCGAGCCCAATCTGCAGCAGATGGACGAGAACCTCGAAAAGAATCTGATGCTGGTCACCGCGCTCAATCGTCACATCGGCTACGACAACGCAGCGATCGTCGCGAAGACGGCTCACCGCGAAGGGAAATCGCTGAGGGAAGTCGCGAATGCGCTGGGATTCGTCGCACCGGAGGATTTCGACCGATACGTCGTGCCGCTCGACATGACGCGATCCTGAAAGGGTATCGACGAGGGGACCGATCGCTGTTTGCTCTATGTCGAGGCCGGTTCGGACGAGGGCATGATTCACGGCCGTACGAGCCGCGATGCCTCGGCATCGATGGAATCGTCGATCTGGTGCCGGGCACGCGATGAACGGCCACAATCGTTCTGGAGAGGGCCTGGCGCATGCGTCAGGCCATTTCTCCAGTTGAAGGCTTCAAATCAGGAGAGGGAGCTGTCGCCAGCGTCGGCTCCACGACGGCGCCGTGCTGAGCCGTCGAGCCAGCGTCGTCCTCAGCACCGCGTACCGCCGGCAACGCAACCCGCACATAAATAAACGCGCACCGTTCGCGATCGGGCAGCACTTGCGGCCCGTAGCTGATCCTTACCGCCCCGTCGTCGATCTCGCCGGCCTGCGCGAAGCGCCACGTACCGGGATCGCTGTCGAGCAGGAATTCGGCGCGCGCATACGCGTGCGGCTCGAACAGCTCGGGAATCGTCACCGTTTTTCCGTCGAGCCTGTCGAGCAATGCTTCGACCACGTTGAAGCCGTAGCCGTCGCGCACGATGTCGCAGATGAAGCTGCCCGCGATGCGCGGATTCAGTTCGATCACGTGCGGCACGCCGTCGTGCACGATGCAGTCGAGATGCACGGGCCCCCACGTGAGCCCGGCGGCGGCGGTCGCGCGCGTGCCGACGTCGATCAGCGCGCGCAGCGTGTTGGCGTCGAGATCGAGTTCGGACGTATACCCGCGTTCGAGAAAACCCGCGCCATGCCGCTTGAGCTTGCGCAGCGCGCCGACGTAGCGGCCGTCGAAATACTCGACGCAGTATTCGCTGCCCTCCAGGAATTCCTCGATGACGATGCGCTCGGTCGCAAGCGATCGTGCATCGGCCTGCACGGCGGCGAGCGCATCGAGCTGCGCGCGCACGGCGGCGATGTCCTCGCAGCGGCGCACGCCGTCGCTCGCGGAGCCTTCCGACGGCTTGACGACGACCGGGAACCGCAACGGGGCGGCGGCCGCCGCGAGCGCCGCCGGCGCGGCCGGCGTACCCGACACGAACTGCGCGGCCGGGATGCCGTGCGCGGCGAGCAACGCCTTCTGGTTCGACTTCGACACCGCGTGCGCGACGTGCCGCGCATCAGGGCCGGGCAGCCCGAGCGCATCGGCGACCCACGCGGCGGTGCGCGCATAGGTGTCGTGCGCGGTCGTCACGCGCAGCGTGTCGAGTTGGTCCGGAAAGCGCGTGCGCAGCCAACCGGCGAGCTGGTCGGCGTCGGGCGCGAGGTTGACCGTCTCGACGCCCGCGGGAAACACGCCGTCGAGACGATGGCCGGGCGCGGTGACGACGGTCACGGCCACCTGGCGCGCGAGGGCGGCGCGCACCAGCGCGACGCTGCTGCCGGTGGCGCGTGCACCGATCACGATGAGTCGCTTCATGGTGAATCCTTGATCGAGGACGGGAGAGCTAGCGTGCGCGCCGGCGCAGGCGCTGCGCTTCGAGGCGCGGCAGCAGATGCTGAACGACGCGCGGCAACGTATAGATCGGCAACTGCGCGCACGCGAACACGAGCGCCATGGTCGGCGTGGCGGCCAGTCCCAGCGCGGCCCACATCAGCCCGACGTTGCGATTGGCGACGATCAGTGCGACGTTCAGGCGCGTGCGGACATCGCCGGGCGTGAGCCCGTACGCGACGATCTGGAAACCGGCGTTGACGGCGAATGCGAGCGCGATCGCGGCCAGTGCGCGGTGCGGTGCGTCGATGATCGACTGCTGCATGCCGGCCATCGTGCCGAGCGCGAAGATCAGCAGCGCGACGACGACGGTCGCGTCGATCGGCGTCGCATGGCGCGCGAGCCGCGCGCCGGCAAGGCGCCGCACGAGCAGCGCGACGCCCTCGGCGCTGCCGATCAGCAGCGCGAGCCGCAGCGCGAGGCTCGACGGCGAGATCGACACCGAGGCGTCGTGGCTGAACCAGGCCGTCAGCAGCGGCGCGGTCAGCGGTACGAACACCATCGACGCGAGGGTCGCGACGAGGGCGACACTGGCGTCGAGCGACAGCATGCGCGCAATCGTCGACGTGCCGCTCGACGGCGGCGCGCAGTACGCGATCACCAGCGCGACGACCCAGTCGTACGGCAAACCCGCGAGCCGCGCGGCGACGCCGAGCGCGATCGGGCACGCGATCATCGTCAGCGCGGGCAGCAGCAGCGACACGGCGGGGCGCCGCGCGACCGCGCGCACGGCGCTCGGCTCGACGCGCAGCAGCGTGCCGAGCACGAACAGGAACACGGTAACGGGCATCAGCGGCCGCGCGAGCGCCGCGAGCGGCGGCACCAGCAGCCCGAGGCCGACGCCGCACGCGAGCACGGTCGGGCCGCGCCGCACCAGCGCGGCAATCAGTGCGCGCACGGACGAACCTCGGGCCAGCGGCGAACGGGAGTGAAGCCGAAGCGGGCAGCGAATGGCATGCGGATTCCTCGGAAGGGGCCAGCACGGAATACGCGCTAGGCTAATCCGGATGGTGGGCGAAGTAAAATGATATAAACTGAATCGGTAACAAGAGAAACTGATATGAACATCCCATTGCTCGAAACTTTCCGGGCCGTCGTGCAGGAAGGCAGCGCGTTGCGCGCGGCCGAACGGCTCGGCTGCACGCAGTCGAACGTCACGGCGCGGCTGCGTCAGCTCGAGGAATCGCTCGACGCACCGCTGTTCGACCGCCATGGCAAGCGGCTGGTGCTGAACGATGCCGGGCGCCGGCTGATGCCGTATTGCGACCGCATCCTGCGTCTCGTCGACGAAGCGACGCAGGTGGTGCGCGAAACGCCGGTTGCCCGTAGCTTCCGGCTCGGATCGATGGAAAGCACGGCCGCCACGCGGCTGCCTGCGCTGGCCGCCGCGCTGAAGGAGCGCGACCCGGCGCTCGGCCTCGCGGTGCAGATCGGCAGCGAGCCCGATCTGGCGGATGCGCTGCTGCGCGGCCGGATCGACGCGGCGCTCACCGCACGCGCGGTCGTGCGGCCCGGGCTGCGTTACGAGCCCGCGTTCGCGGAGGACATGGTGCTGGTGAGCGCCGCGACCGTCACGCGCCGGCAACTGCTGGCCGACAACGCGGTGCGCCTGCTCGCGTTTCACGACGGCTGCCCGTACCGCGCGGTCGCGGAGCACTGGCTGAAGGCGCGCGGTGTCGCGATTGAATCGGTGTCGTCGTTCGGCACGTTCGGCGCGATCCTCGGCTGCGTGGCGGCCGGGATGGGCGTCGCGATCCTGCCGAAGCGGATCACGACCGAGCACGTGGCGCGCAAGGAACTGCGCGCGCATGCATTCGACGATCTCGACAGCGTGACGACCTACCTCGTCACGCCCGAAGAAACGCCCGCGCTGCCGGAACTCGACGCGTTGCGTGCGGTGCTCGGCCGGCAGGCCGGTGCGCTGCTCGCGCGCTGACACTGGCACGCCGCGACCCTAGACCGGCGCGACCGCGCCTTCGTCCGCGAAGAAATCGGCCTCGATTTCGCGAATCCGCCGACAATCCTCGAGCAGCCGTTCGAAGGTCGGGCTGTACAGGCCGACCGTGCCGAGCGCCGTTTGCAGGTCGGTGGTCACGCGCAGCGTGTCGCCGACCTTGATCCACTGCTTGAGCCCGACGAACGACGGCAACGCCTGGATCGCCTGCCACGTGAAATCCTGCCGCAGCACGCCGTTGCGCGACGACAGCAGCAGCACGTGACCGCAGTACCCGCGAAAATCCGTCGGCGCGGCGACGTCGCCGAACAGCCGCTCCGGATGCAGCACTGCTTCGACGGTGGCCGATACGTGATTCTCGCCGCTGACCGCGCTCGTCAGCCGCGGATCGAGACTGCCGTGCAGCCGCGCGTTCAGCTCGACGATGGTCGGGCCGTCGGCCGTATCGAACAGCTCGAGGTGGGTCGGCCCGAAGCGCACGTCCAGCGCATCGAGCACGTCGGCCGCGTAGTCGAGCAGCGGTGCGTAGCGCGGGTCGGCATGGTTCAGCACCAGCATCTTGTCGAGCCGCGGCGCGTGCGTGCGGTCGCGATGCACTTCCCACAGGCTGACCACGCGATGGCGGCCTTCGAACGACACCGAATCGACGATGTATTCCTGCCCCTCGGAATAGCTTTGGATCACGATGTCGTCGTTCGGCTGGTTGTACAGCGAACGGGTGTTCAGCACGTCGCGCGCGGCGGCCTCGACCTGCTCGAGCGTCCGGCAGATCTTCACGCCGGCCACGCCCGCGCTGCGCGCCGGCTTCACGACGAGCGGCAGCGTGCGCTGCGCGCGCGCCCAATCGAGCGCTTCATCGACCGACGTGCTGTGGAAGTGCGCCGGCGCGCGCAGCCCGGCCTGGCGAATGCGTTCGTTCATCGCGAACTTGTCGCGTCGCGCGGCGGAGGTGGCGAGCGGGTTGCGATACGGCACGTCGAGCCGCTCGGCCAGCGTGTCGGCCAGCTCGAGCGCCGCGTCGAGGCCATGCAGCACCGCGCCGATCCGCAGGTCGCCCAGTTGCGCGAGCGTCGCGTCGATGTCGCCGCGATGCTGGACCTGCCGGATGTAGTCGGACGGCACGAACTGGTCGCGGTAGATGGCCGGCAGATCGGGGTCGCTGATCACGTGCGCGCAACGGATGCCGTATGCGCGAAACGCGGGGGCCAGGTAGGCGGCGGTCGACGCGCCGTCGACGATCAGGACGGTATCGATGAAGCGATGCTGCATGGATTCCTCTCGCTCGGATGGAAAATCGGTTGAAGGAGTGCGTGCGGCAAGGTGCTCAGGCCCGCGTGCCGGTATCGCGGGCGTCGCGAGGCCAGCGCACGGCCAGCACGACGCAGAGTGCGACGAGCACGGCCGCGATGGCGAACGCGCGCGCCGCGCCGGCCACGATCGCCGCGCCCTGGCCGGCGACCAGTGCGCCGAGCGCCGCGACGCCGATCGCGGCGCCCACCTGGCGCGCGGTATTGAGGATCGCGGACGCGGTGGCCGAGCGGCCGGCCTCGACGCTGCCGAGCATCGTCGACGTCAGCGCGGGAATCGCGATGCCGCCGCCGATCGCCATCGCCGCGAGCCCCGGCGCCAGCAGCGCGTACGGCGTGTGCGCGGCGAGCGTCTGCCACAGCCACACGTAACCGGCCAGCGATACGGCGAGGCCGACGATGACGGTCGCGCGAAACCCGTGGCGGACCGCGAGCCGCGCGCTCGCGATGTTGGCGAGCATGATGATCGTGAGCGGCGCGAGCGCGAGCCCCGATTCGGTTGCCGTGAAGCCGCGCGCGTTCTGGAAATAGAGGCTGAGCGAGAAGATCAGCCCGTAGAACGCTGCATTCGTGATCGCGCCGATCGCGAGCACGCCCGGCACGCGCGCGATCCGGAAGAATGCGAGTTGCAGCATCGGCGCGGCCACGCGCCGTTCGATCGCGATGAACGACGCGCCGAGCGCGACCGACGCGATCAGCGCGCCGGCCGCGTAAGGGTCGCCGATCCCGTGCGCCCCGGCCCGGATGATGCCGCCCGTCAGCAGCCCGAGCACGAGCACCGCGACGAACTGGCCGACCGGATCGAACAGCCGCGTGCGCGCGGCGGCCGAATCCCGCACATGGCGCAGCGTGAGCCACAGCCCGAACGCGCAGATCGGCAGGTTGATGAAGAAGATCGCGCGCCATCCGAGCGAATCGATCAGCAGGCCGCCGAGCGTCGGCCCGGCCGCGCTGATCGCACCGCCCGTCGCGCTCCACCACGCGACGGCTTTCACGCGTGCGGCGGCATCGTTGGCGCACACATGCGTGATGAGCGCGAGCGACGTGGGCAGGATCATCGCGGCGCCGACGCCTTGCGCGACCCGCGCGGCAACCAGCGCCGCCAGCGACGGCGCGAGCGCGCAGCCGAGCGACGCGAGCAGGAACAGCGCAAGGCCGTACGCGAACAGCCGGCGGCTGCCGAAGCGGTCGGCCAGCGTGCCCGACGTCAGCAGCAGCGCGGCGAACGACAGCGTGTAAGCATCGACGATCCACTGCAGCCCGTGGACGCTCGATCCGAACGCATGGCCGAGGCTCGGAATCGCGACGTTGACGACGGTCACGTCGAGCTGGACGATCGCGAAGCCGAGGCTCGCGGCCGCGACGGTCGGGAAGATGGCGCGCAGCGACGTGCGCGGCGAACCGGCGGCGGTGGTGGCGGTGGCGGTCAGCGCGCGGTCGACGCGGTCGAGCGCCGGGGCACGGTCGCTCATCGCGGCTCCCGGTGCGTGCGGGACGTGTGGATGGTGCGGGACGGCAGGCGGTATCGATTCATCTGGCAGGTTTCCGTATGGCGCATCAAGGGAGCCGGCTGCCCGTCGGGCGCCAGCCGCGGCGTCGAATCCGACAGAAAACTAGCATCGACCCATTGGCGAATACAAATAATAAGCAACGATTTTTTAACAAGTATTCGTGTTAAGGGTCGGCGCAAAACGCGGTGAACCGGTTCCGTCCGCATTGCTGAACTTATATCGATAATTTTTGTTTGCAATCGAATTAATATCATTTCGAAATGCAATGACGGTCTCCTAGTCTTGTCGAGCGCTTCGCCCCGAGGACGGCGGCGCGCGGCGGCGATGCCATGCCGCTCTTCGAACCAGATCTTTATACGAGAGACCTATGACCTATCTCGCAGATGCACGCATCGCTTTGACGGCAGCGGAATCCGCTCACATCCGCACGACGCTCGGCGCGCTGGATTACGACCCGGCCGGCGGCGCTGGCTATATCAGCGCAGTTCGCAAGCTGGCCTACAACGCGTTTCCCGACCGGATCGTCGACGCATTCGACCGGGCGAAGGCGCCGACCGCGGACGCGCACGGCTCGATCGAGATCGACAACCTGCCGATCGACGACGGCGTGACGGGCAGCCCGCGGTTCGAGGAAACCGGCCGCTCGTTCAAGGCCGGCGTGCTCAGCGAGAACGTGCTGGTCGCGTTGAGCACGCTCGCCGGCGAGCCGTACTCGATCGCGCACGAAGGGCGCGAGCTGGTGAACAACCTGACGCCGCACAAGGCGACCGCGCGCGACTACACGGGCCTCGGCTCCGAGGTCGAGCTCGACTTCCATATCGAGAACGCCGCGCAGGCGCACATGCCGGAAGGCGACACGTCGCCGTTCGCGCTGCTGCTGCTCGGCGTGCGCAGCGAGGCCGGCGGCGGCCCGTACACGCGGCTCGCCGATGCGCGCCGCGCGCTGCAACTGCTGTCGCCGGACGATATCGCGCAACTCTACGGCGAGCACTACATCATCCGCGTGCCGTACCGATGGCGCGGCGCGACGCCCACGCCGCGCGACAACACCGACCTGAGCGCGGTGCTGTCGGGGCCGCTCGACGCGCCGCGCGTAACGGTCGCGTTCTATCCGGACATGGTGCTGGCCGTCAACCCGCGCGCGCAGGAAGCGCTGGCCAACCTGTATCGCGCGGTGCGCGAGGTGTCGTTCGGCGTGCAGGTGTCGCCGGGCAAGCTGGTGCTGATCAACAACCATTTCACGCTGCATTCGCGCGACCGCTTCGATCCGCAGTACGACGAGAACGACCGCGCGTTCCGCTGGGTGCAGCGCGTGTTCGTCGCGCGCAGCCTGTGGAATTTCCGTGCGTTCACGCCGCTGCAGGCACGCGTGTTCGACCCGAAGGCGCTGTATGCGGGCGAGTCGGCGCACGCGAGGCCTCCGTCGCCCGTCGTGCAACCGGCGGCCCGGCGTGCGGCCGCGGTCGAACTGGAAGCGACGCCTGCGTGACCGGCCCGGCGGGGCAGCGACTGGCGTCGAACGTTGCCGGCCCGCTGCCCGCGCCCGCTTCGCGCATCCCCGAATAAAAACAGGATTCCACAAGACATGAGAAGAAACGCTTTTCCCGTCGCACGCATCGCCCGCGTGCTGGCCGCCGCGCTGATCGCCGCGAACGCCGTCGCGGTACACGCCGCGTCGTTCGACCTGAGCCCCGAGCAACCGGGCCGGCAGCGCGGCGCGGTGAATCCGGCGGTCGAGCAGGCGCTGCCGGCCGGCTTCCGGTTCGCCGACGCGAACACGCTGACGATCGGCATCGCGCCGAACCTGCCGCCGCTCAGCACCTATGCGACCGACGCGCGCACGGTGGTCGGCTTCGATCCCGATCTCGCGCAACTGATCGCGGACAGCATCGGCCGCAAGCTGAAGATCGTGCCGCTCGCGTGGGCCGACTGGCCGCTCGCGCTGCAATCCGGCAAGGTCGATGCGGTGATCTCGAACGTGACGGTGACCGAGCAGCGCAAGGAGAAGTTCGACTTCTCGACCTACCGGAAGGATCAGCTCGGCTTTTACGTGAAGACCGGCAGCAAGCTTGCCGCGATCCGCGAACCGAAGGATGTCGCGGGGCTGCGCGTCGTGACCGATTCGGGCACGAACCAGGAAAAGATCCTGCTCGAATGGAACCGGCAGAACGTCGCGCGCGGCCTCGCGCCGGTCGAGATCCAGTATTACGCGGATGCGGCCGAGCGCTGGGTCGCGCTGCAGTCGGGCCGGGTCGACACGATCTTCAGCGTGAATTCGATGCTCGCGTACCAGGCGTCGCTGCGCGGCGATGCAAAGCTGATCGGCACCGTCAGCGGCGGCTGGCCGCGCACCGCGGATATCGCGATCACGACCCGCAAGGGCAGCGGCCTCGCCGAGCCGCTGACGCTCGCGATCAATGCGCTGATCGCGAACGGCAGCTACCGGAAGGCGCTCGACCACTGGCGGCTGGATGCCGAGGCGATCGACCGGTCGCAGACCAATCCGCCGGGGCTGCCGCGCACCTGAGTACGGCACGCGGCGGGGCGCACGTGAGCGTCGTCGTAGCCGTCCCCCGCCCCGATCGCGTTGAAGTCGGCATTCACCGGCAACGTGAAACGGCCGTCGCGATCCGGCTACGGTGTGGCGCCGGGCTGTTTCGTGTCCGGCCCGCTGCCGGCGATCTCGATCGTCGTTTCCCAGCGGAAATAGCCCGACACGGCGCCGTCGCGATCGAGCACCGCGAAATCGGCCGTGCACGTGGTGGCGCCCGGGGCCAGCACCTCGCCGCGCCAGAAATGGTCCTTCATCGGCTGGCACGACGGATGCAGCAGGTCGTCGCCGTTCGGCACCGCCGTGGCGGCGTCGCGGATCTCCGCTTCGATCGGCGCGACGATGCCGGCGTCCCTCAGCGCGAACCGGACGAACAGCACGGTCACCTCCGCGCGCAGCGCCAGCGCGGTTTCGCGCAGATGAAGCCGATCGCCCGGTGACAGGCCGGCAAAGAGCCGGTTGTCGTGGTGGCTGACCTGCCCGGCGTCGCCGGGGCTCAGCACGTAGATGTGCCGGCCGTCGATCACGGTGGGCGCGTCGGCGTCCCGGCTCGCATCGGGATAGGCCGCCAGCAGCGTGACGGCGTCGACGATCGCGAGCGCATCGCAACGTACACCAGACATGAGCACGTCCTCCGCAACAAGGGGCGGGACGGGCGGCCGTCGTGCGGCCGCCCGCGTGCCGCGATCAGTTATGGATCGAGATGAACGGATCCCACGAGAAGCAGCCCTGGCTCTGGCAATTGCGATCGATGATCTGGAACAGGAAATGGTAGGTCACGCGGCCGACCTTCAGGCATTCGGACGACCAGTAGTAGTTCGCGACCTTCTGGCACGTCGGCACTTCGGGCTTGCTGGTGTTCGGCACCGGAATCGACGCCTCCGCGACGCGCGGCGTCGGCGTCGAGATCAGGTCGTTGCCGACGTTGCCGATGAACTTGTAGAACACCACCTGGTTCTCGAAGCCCAGCGACAGGCTCGTTTCGCGCCAGCGGATCAGGTCGCCGACCTGCGCCTTCAGGTCGAGCTCGCCGCCCGCCTGGCCGGAGATGACGTTGTCCTGGTTGGTCACCATATAGACATAGTGCCAGTCGATCAGCGTTGGCGCCGCCGGATTCTTGCTGGGATTCGGATATTTTTTGAGAATGGTTTCGGTATCGAACGAAACGAGCACATCGGTAACGCGTGACATAGAAGCTCCCGTTTGAAGTAATGGGACTTATCGTTGCGCGAATTGCTTCGTGCGGCCACCATCGCCTTGTGCAGCAAGGCTTCTCACCGATATCGACACGTGCGGAAGCGACCGCGAATGCAGATTATCCCGTTTGATTGCTCGTGGAAGCTGTAAAAGTAAACAGGTCGATAAAATGATTTATCGGGTTAATTTTAAAATCGGAATCAATCGATTAGATGCGTGACATAAATATCGCGACATTGAATCTGTTAATTGATTGGTCGATCGTTGGCGGGCCGGGAAGGGGAGCTTACCGATACGTCCAGAGCCGGTGCAGCACGAACGTCGTCGGCGGGATCAGCAGCGCGATCGCGACGACGCTCGTCGTGCGCGACGCATCCAGCGCCTCGGCGGCGCGCGCGAGCAGCAGCGTTTCGACGAACCCGGCGAGCGTGACCGCGAGAAAGCGCGTCGCATTGCGGGTGCGTACCGTCGACGAGAAGCTCCACAGCGTATTCGCCAGATACGAGAACACGGTGGCGCAGAGGAACGCGACCGCATTCGCGGTCACCGGTGTCGCATCGCGCAGCGCGAACAGCGCTGTCGCGACCAGCGTGTGAATCGCGGTCGAGCAGAGCCCGGACACGCCAAAGCGCACGAGCCGCGTGCGCTCGGCCTGGAGCAGGCCGATCATGGCGCCGGTGCGTTCAGCGCGCGCCGATGCGCGGCCGGGCCGGCTGCACGCGCCGGCGTGCGGGCTGGCGGCGTGCATCGCGCGCGACCGGCAGTTCGATCACCTTGCCGTGCGCCTGGTAGCGGCGGCGGATCAGGTAGACGGGCCGTTGCTTCGATTCGTCGTAGATGCGCCCGACGTATTCGCCGACGACGCCGATCCCGATCAGCTCGATGCCGCCGATGAACAGCGTGACCGAGATCAGCGACGCGTAGCCGAGCACCGGATTGCCGAGCAGCAGCGTGCGCAGGATGATGAACGCGCCGTACACGAATGCGAGCGCCGCGATGCCGATGCCGATGTAGGTCCAGCTGCGCAGCGGCACGGTGCTGAAGCTGGTGATGCCTTCGAGCGCGAAATTCCACAGCTTCCAGCCGGAGAATTTCGAGTGCCCGGCGCTGCGCGGATCGCGCTGATATTCGACGATCACGGTCTTGTAGCCGACCCACGCGAACAGCCCTTTCATGAAGCGGTGTCGCTCGGGCAGGTTGCGCAGCGCGTTCACGACCTTGCGGTCCATCAGCCGGAAATCGCCGACGTTCTCCGGCAGCTTCACGTCCGACAGCAGGTTGTGCACGCGATAGTAGATCGCGGCGGCGGTGCGCTTCGCGAACGAATCGCACGCGCGGTTGCTGCGCTTCGCCGCGACGACCTCCGCGCCGTCGCGCCAGTGTTCGATCATCACGGGGATCAGGCTCGGTGGGTCCTGCAGGTCGGCGTCGAGCGGGATCACCGCATCGCCGGCCGCTTCGTCGAGGCCGGCCGTCAGCGCGGCCTCCTTGCCGAAGTTGCGGGTCAGGTCGATCACGCGCACGCGCCGCTCGGCGGCGCCGATCCGGACCAGGCGTTCCAGCGTGTCGTCGCGGCTGCCGTCGTTCACGCAGACGATCTCGAAGCGGATCGCGTCGATCGCGCTCAGCAACGGAATCACGACGTCGAAGAAGCGCTCGACGGCTTCGCCTTCGTTGTAGAACGGCACGACCAGCGAGACGAGCGGCGTGTAGATGGATTCCCGCATGATGATTCCCCTTGTGATGTCGCTTTACCTGCCGGCGCCGAGCGTCGGGCGACCGGTGCGGCGCATGCCGTGCGCCGGGCGGTGGTGTGGCCGGAGCCGGTGGGTGAACCCGGTCTCGGTGGAGGTGTCGCGCGCGTCGGGCATCGACGGCACGTCGCGTCTTTCCCGGGCGATCCGGCTGACGAGCAGCGCGAGCGACGCGAGCGTCGCGAGCGGCATGAACTGGAACGACAGGTGCGGCACGATCGCGAGGCCCGCGAGCGGCATCGGCCACAGCAGCATCAGCCATTCGCGGTCGAAGCGCCGCCAGCCGCGCGTCGACGCATAGCGTGCGTACCACGCGATCACGATGCCGTACCACGTCAGGTCGTAGTCGTACAGATAGGGGCTGACGAGCAGGCATGCGCACGCGAGGGTCGCGGCGCGCAGGGCATACGAGCACGCGCCGCGCCACGCGTAGACGACGGCGACCGCGGCAACCGCCGCCGACAGCAGTTGAAGGCCGCGCGCGACGAGGGCGGGCCAGCCGGCCATCGTCGCGAGCGCGAACATGGTCGGCATGCGTGCGAGCTTCGCGTGACCGGTGCCCACGATCGTGTAGACGTGGGCGATCAGGTGCGCGAACGCGATCCACGGGGCGACGCCGAACGCGAGCGTCGCGAGCAGGGCGCTGACGGCGATCGTCGCGGCCCATGCGGCCAGCGCGCGCCATTGGCCCGCGCACAGCAGCGCGAGCGGGAACAGCACCGCGAGCTGCGGCTTCATCGTCAGCAGCCCGAAACAGATGCCGGCGCAGACGGGGCGGCGTTTCAGCGCGAGCAGGCCGACGGCGGCGAGCGTCGCGGTGAAAAGGCTCGTCTGCCCGACGATCACCGTGAGGAACACGCCGGGGAACGCGAGCGCGCACAGCCACGCGACATCGCGCTGCACGGTCGCGCGCATCGCCGCGGCGAACAGCGCGATGCCGATGCCGAGCCACAGCACGAGCGCCAGCGTGTACGGCAGCCAGCCGAGCGGCGCCACAAGCAGCAGCATCGTCGGCGGATAGAGCCACGGCAGCGTGCCGTCCGCGAGCGTCATCGTCGGGATGGCGAGCTTCTGGACCGCGAACAGCGCGGAGTAATGCCACGCGTCGGCGCCGTGCCCGTGCGCGGCGAGCCATGCGGCGCTCCAGACCGGCGAGAAATCCTGCGACAGCGGCTCCAGCGCGCCGCCGTGCGACAGGTGCACGCGGATCAGGTAAATGGCGATGAACAGCAGCTCCGTCAGCAGCACGGCGGCCGCATAGAGACGCACGCGATCGCGATTGAGCCAGTGCGGATGGCGGCGCGGGCCGGCGATCGGGAGTTCCGGGTGCAGATCGGCATTCGGGTGCGCGTGACGGGCGAACGACGGCGTCTTCATCGTGCGCTCCGCGACGCGAGCGCCGTGCGGCGCACGACGACGAACAGCACCGCGAGCAGCACGACCGGCCCGATCTGCGGCAGCTTCATCAGCCGGTTCAGCATTTCGAAGATCGGCAGCAGCCACGCGAGCACGAGAATGCCCTGGTCGCCGGGCAGCCAGCCTTCGTCGAGGCCGTGCGCGATCAGGCAGAAGAGCGCGATGCCGAGCCACGTCAGCTCGTAGTTCCACAGGTACGGCGTCGTCAGCAGCGTGGCGACGGCCAGCACCGCGCCGCGCAACCGCATGTCGCGCGTGCGGCGCCATACGTTGACAGCCGCGGCGAGCGCGACGAGCGCGACCGCCGCCTGGGCGGCCAGCGCGGCCGCCACCGGCGCGCCCGCGAGCCGCAGCGCGGCGAACGGCGTCGGCGACGCGAGCCAGTACGACGCGAGCATGAAATGCTGCGCGCGTACCGTCGCCATCGCATGACTCAGCCCGTGCAGCGCGGCGGGGCCGGCCAGCGCGACGCCGGCCGCCGCGAACAGCGTCGCGCTGAGCGCCGCCGCCGCGAAGGTGCGCCACGCACGCGTCGCGATCAGCACGAACGGGAACACGACGGCGAGTTGCGGCTTGATCGCGAGCAGCCCGATCAGCACGCCGGCCAGCACCGGCCGCCTGCCGAGCAGATGCAGCGCGAGCGCGGCGAGGCCGGCGGTCAGGATGCTGTTCTGGCCGAACAGCGCGGACATGCACACCGCCGAATACGCGACGACGACGAACGCCGCGGCGCGCGGCACGGGAAGATGCGCGCGCAGCCCCGACAAGCGCGAGACGGCGAACGCGTAGCATAAAAGACTGCCCGCGAAAAAGAGGAAGTAAGCGGGCAGGAAAGGCACGAGGGCAACCGGCGCGATGAACAGCAGCATCGTCGGCGGATAGAGCCAGGGAAGCGGCCGGTTTTGCAGATACGCACCGAAGTGCGCGAACTCGGCCTGCAGGAATGACGACGTGTCGTAGGCCGCCGCGGCATGGCCTTGCAACACGAGATGCGATGCGGTCCAGAAGACCGAGAAGTCGGTGCCGGGTCGGGCGGTGGCGTTCGATGTGAAGCCGTCGGTCACGACACCCCAGACGATCAGGAGCGCGACGAAGATCATCAGCATGATGCAGCTGTACGGAATGATCCGGTCGGCCGTCAGCCATTGAGCACAGCGTATTGCGCGATCGCGCGTTTCACGATTGGCTGTGTACATGATGCCCCGTCTGTGGTTTGGCCGCGTGGTTTGTCGCAGCCGTTCGATGTTGTCGTGCCTGCGGATCGAATCGCGCTGAATTGGCGTTGTCCGGTGAATTCATTGTTGAAGAAAAAATCGCGTGATGCAAACCGCGCACGGCCGGCCGACATTGAATGTGTTCAGCGATTCGGGTGAAAACCGCCGTTTCTGGTATGAGAAAACGCCGCCGCCGGCATTCGTGTTTCTGGCCTGAAACATTCCGCGATTTTTAGCGGCCGGGCATGCCGCGGAACCCGCGACGCCTGGGCGCGCCGCCGCGTCCGGGAAAATCCCGAGAAAATTTTTTTGGACCTTTGTGCAGCGCGATGACGGGGTTTCATGCCGGCTACATGCGCCGGCGCCGCATATATCAAAGTTGAAACATTTCGGCGGCCGGGCGGTTGGCGGGAGGCCGGGTCGATCGCCGAAACCCTTGGTGCGTCTCGATTTCGCCCGGGATGGTCCGCTCTTTGCGTAAGCGTTGGCACGGCAGTCGACGATGTGACGACCGGGCGGTTCGGGCAACAGGCAGCGGAACCGGCTCGCGAATCACCTGCGGAAAAAGTCGGGCCGGAGCGCGTCGGGGAACACGCGGCTCCCGTTCGATCCACCGCGGCAACCGTCGTCGAACGACCCGAGAGACCCGGTCGCTTCAGGGCAATAAGAAATCGGCATGGCAGTACATGGGGAATAAAAATGAAAGACCACAGCACATCGCGGATCGCAAGCCGCGTTAAAGACACATTGCGGCTTTGCCGGGAATTCATCTCCCGTTCAACCGGATTCCATGCGTCGGACGGCCGTCGTGCCGTTCAGTTCGATCGACCTGCCCGGCTCATCCGGCCGGTCGCACCGTACGCGCGTCTCTCATGCTCCGTCTCGCCGATACCCGTTCGCACGGACCGCGGTGGTCCGCCCCGTTTCCGCGACTGATCGTCGGCTTCCGATTTCCAGAGTAGTGCCGGTGGTGCCCCCTCCCGACGTCATGACCGACGAAGGGTATTTCATAGCAGTCCGAAAGGAGAACGCTCATGTCAAGAATCATCGAAAAGATCGCGTGGTTCGCCCACGATCAGGACGGTGTGACGGCCATTGAATACGGCCTGATCGCCGCGCTGATCGCGATCGGCATCGTCGCCGCGCTGGCGACGGTCGGTACGGATCTGAAGACCGTGTTCAGCACGATCGCCGCGGATCTGGACTCGGCGGTAGCAGGCATCTGATGGACGGTACGACGAACGGTTCGCCCGAATCGTCCGGATCGTTCGTCGGCGCCACACGGCATCAACGACATTCCTCGACGTATCGATGCACGGTCGTCCGACCAGCCGGTGCGCGAGGGTTTTGAAAGTCACCACGCAAGGAGAACATCATGTCCAAGTTCATTCAACAAGCCGGCCGTTTCATTCGCGACGAAGACGGCGTGACCGCCATCGAATACGGCCTGATCGCCGCACTGATCGCAGTCGGCATCATCCTCGCGCTGTCGACCATCGGGAAGGATCTGAAGACCGTGTTCAGCACGATCGCGGCCGACCTCGATTCGGCGGTTGCAGGCATCTGATGGAGCGTGCCGTGGACGGCTCGGCTGGTGCAGCGTTCGAGCCGTCCCCGGCGATTCCGTCAACCGGACACCGGAGACCATCATGAAAGCCATCGTGCGTGTCGCCCGTCGCTGGATCGCCGACGAACGAGGTGTGACGTCGATCGAGTATGCGTTGCTCGCGTCGATGTTCGCCATCGCGGTACTGGGCAGCGTCGTCACGCTGAAGGGTTCGCTCGGCGATGCGTACGAGATGATCGCCGCGGCCGTGAGCACCGCCGTGACCACCGCGCTGGCGATGGCTTCCTGATCCACCGATTCGACCCGCGAGGTTCGCCATGTTTCCCGTTGCGCCGCCTTATCCGGTTCCGTTGTGCGTGACGCTGCTCGCGATCGCCGCGGCCAGCACCGACATCGCGACCCGTCGCATTCCGAACCGTCTCGTGCTGCTCGGCCTGGCCGGCGCGCTGGTTGCGCAGTGCCTGTTGCACGGCGTGCCCGCGGGCGTGCTCGGTTGGCTCGCCGGCGCCGCGACCGGCTTCGGCCTGCTGCTGCCGTTCTACCTGCTGCGCGGCATGGCGGCGGGCGACGTGAAGCTGATGCTGGCGATCGGCGCATGGGTCGGCGCGGAAATGACGTTTTACATCGTGCTGGCCACGTTCCTGGCCGGCGGGATCGGCGCCATCGTCTACGCGCTGCTGCGCGGGCGGATGCGCCGGATGTGGGCGAACGTGCGCGCGCTGATCGTGCGGCGTTCGCAAGCGGCGCGCGCCGAGGTCGCCGACGGCCCCGTCGAGATCGCGTCGGTCGGCACGCTGCCGTACGGCGTCGCGATCGCGGCCGGCACGCTGGGCATGCTGTTCGCGTCGTGCGCATAGCGCGGCGGATCCGAAACGAGGACGCAACGATCATGAACACGAACCACACCGAACCGAGACGCGACGCGCAGGTGGCACGCCTGCCCGATCCGCTGCCGTCGCGGGAGGTCCACACGAAGCTGGGCGCGCAACTGCCGCCGGCTCCGCGCTCGCTCGCGGAAACCGGGTTGAGCATGGCGTTCGTCGCCGGCCTCGTGCTGAAGTCGACGCTGGTGCTCGGCCGCCCGTCGTACGGCGACCTGGTCGAGCGGCACTGCCTGCCGCTCGCGGTGCTCGACGACGTCTTTGGATTCCTGGTGCGCGAGCATCTCGTCGAGCTGACCCATCGCGGCGCGACCGATCTCGACGTGACGTTCCGCCTGACCGATGCGGGCCGCGTGCTCGCGCTCGAGGAGCGGGAACGCAGCGGCTACAGCGGCCCCGCGCCGGTGACGCTCGACGCGTATCTCGCGAGCGTGGCCGCGCATTCGGTGCGCAAGCTGCACATCGGGCAGAGCGACGTGTGGGCCGCGTTCGAAGGCGTCGTGATCGACACGGCGGTGCTCGATGCGGCGGCCGCCGCGCTGAATGCGGGCCGGCCGCTGCTGATCTACGGCCCGGCCGGCAGCGGCAAGACCTTTCTCGCCGAGCGGCTCGGCTCGCTGATGCACGGCCGCGTGCCGGTGCCGCACGCGATCTGCGCGGCGGGCGAAGTGATCCAGGTCTACGACCCGCTCGTGCACGTCGATGCGCAAGCCGCGTGCGGCGGCCAGTCGGTCGATCGGCGCTGGCGTCTGTGCCAGCGCCCGGTCGTGATGTCGGGCGGCGAGCTGACGCTCGACGAGCTCGATCTGCGTCGCGACGAAGCGGCCGGCTTCTACCAGGCGCCGCCGCACATGAAGGCGAACATGGGCATGTACGTCGTCGACGACCTCGGTCGCCAGCGCGTCGAGCCGCGCGACCTGCTCAACCGCTGGCTGCGTCCGCTCGATCGCGGCGTCGATTTCATGACGCTCGAATCCGGCAACCGCTTCGTGATGCCGTTCGACGTATGGCCGGTGTTCTCGAGCAACCTCGCGCCGGAGCAGTTCTGCGACGACGCGTTCATGCGCCGCCTGGGCTCGAAGCTGCACGTCGGCGCGATGTCGATCGACGACTACCGCGCGGTATACGACGCGGCCTGCGCGACGCTCGGGCTCGTCTCGGCGAGCGATGCCTTCGATTTCCTGCTGCATCGGCTGCATCGGCCGACCGGCAAGGCGTTTCTCGCGTGCTTTCCGGCGGACCTGCTGCGCCTCGTGGCCGCCGGCGCGCGTTACCGCGGCGATCCGCCCGAGGTGACGCACGACGCGCTGTACGACGCGTGGGCGAGTTATTTCGGCGCGGCGCCCGAACGGGACGGCGGCCATCCGCCGCCCATCGAGCGCGGAGGCCGTACGTTCGTCACCGGTTGAGCGGTTTCTTTCACGATTCGTCGAGGAGCATTGCCATGAAAAACAGTCGAGCGGTCATGATGCTGGTCGTCGCGATGATCGCGGGTCTTGCCGCGGTCGTATTCGCCTCCCACTGGCTGATGCAGACATCCACGAGCTCGGTCACGTCCGTCGCGGTGGCCACCACCGACCTGAACCTGGGCGAGCCGCTCGGGCCGAACCAGATCCACATGGTGAGCTGGCCGTCGGGCAGCGTGCCCACGGGCGCGTTCACCGACACGAAGGCGCTCGAAGGGCGTGTCGTACGCACCAGCCTCGCGCGCGGCGAGCCGGTGATCGAGTCGAAGCTCGCGCCGGTCGGCACGAAGGGCGGGCTGTCCGCGGTGATCGCCGACGGCAGCCGCGCGATCACGGTGCGCGTGAACGACGTGGTTGGCGTCGCGGGCTTCGCGCTGCCCGGCAACTACGTCGACGTGATCGTCAACACGCAGGAACAGCAAGGCAAGACCGACGGGCAGAGCATCTCGAAGATCGTGCTCGAGCACATCCTCGTGCTCGCCGTCGCGCAGCAGGTCAGCCGCGACGACACGGCGCCGAAGGTGGTCAACGCGGTGACGCTGGAAGTCACGCCCGACCAGGCCGAACGGCTCGACCTCGCACGCAGCGTCGGCACGCTGTCGCTGGTGCTGCGCAACCAGGTCGACCAGAAGACGCTGGCCACCGGCGGCGCGACGAAGATGACGCTGCTCGGCAAGGCGCCCGCACCGGAAGCACCGCCGGCGCCCGTCCATGCGCGGCCGGTGCGCGTGCACGTCGCGTCGCATGCGGCGCCGGAAGTCCGGCGCGACTGCGTCGGCGTGCTGTCGGGCGTGAAGAGCAGCGTCGAATGTTTCTGAAGCAGATCGAACCAGCCAGATAAACAAACCGGCCGCCGGCAACGCGCGGCGGCCTTGGAAGTCGATAACCGGCACGGCGCCGGTCTCTCGGGGGATCAGACGAAATGAAGATCAAACCGCAACGCACAGGTACCGGCCCACTGCGCACACGCGTCGCACGGGGCACGATGATGGCCGCGATCCTCTGTTCGGGATGGCTGACCGTATATGGCGCACTCGCCCAGGAAGGCATCGAATCGGCGGTGCTGACCAAGGGCGGCGCCAGCGCGCCGGCCGCGGTCGGCAAGGGGCCGATGCAGATGACGATCAGCATGTCGCCGGCGCCGGCCGCCGCGCCCGCCGCATCGGCGGGGCCGCTGCGCGGGCCGAACTGCGTTGGCGCCGTGCACGAATCGACCAGCGTCGCGGTGCCGCTCGGCAAGTCGCTGCTGGTGCCGATGCCGGAGCCGGTCCGCAACCGGACGATCGGCAATCCGGCCGTCGCGCAGGCGACGATGGTGTCGCCGCAGACGCTGTACATCCTCGGGCTCGCGGTCGGCACGACCAACATGATCGTGCAGGGCAGGAGCGGTGCGTGCCGCGTGATCGACGTCGCGGTCGGCGCGGACGCCGGCGGCCTGCAGGCGTCGCTGCTGCAACTGATGCCGAACGAGCGCGACATTCACGTGTCGACCGCGGCCGGCACGATCGTGCTCGCCGGCACCGTGTCGAGCTCGCAGGCCGCGCAGCAGGCCGTGCAGATCGCCCATGCGTACGGCGACAACGCGGGCGAAGGCGCGGGCGGCGGCAAGCAGGGCGGCGGCGTGCTCAACATGCTGAACGTCACGTCGCCGCAGCAGGTGATGCTCGAGGTGAAGGTGGCCGAGGTGTCGAAGACGCTGATCAACCAGATGGGCAGCGCGTTCAACATCCAGGGCGGGTTCGGTTCGTGGAGCGGCGCGCTGGTCAGCAACCTGCTCGCCGGTGTCGCGAGCGGCGCCATCTTCAACAAGGCGAACAACAAGCCGTTCAGCATCGCGGCCGACGCGCAGAACACCGACAACCTCGTCAAGATCCTCGCGGAGCCGAACCTCGTGACGATCAGCGGCCAGGAAGCGACGTTCCTCGCGGGCGGCAAGATCTTCATCCCGATCCCGCAGAGCAGCGGCAACGGCACGTCGTCGATCACGCTGCAGGAAGAGGAATTCGGCGTCGCGCTGAAGTTCACGCCGACGGTGCTGGCCAACGGCCGGATCAGCCTGAAGGTCGCGCCGGAAGTGTCGGAGCTGTCGCAGACGGGCGTCACGCTGAGCGCGACCAACATCGGCGGCACGTCGATCCTGCCGCTGATCACGACGCGGCGCGCATCGACGACGGTGCAGATGAGCGACGGCGAATCGTTCGCGATCGGCGGGCTGATCAAGGACAACGCGACTGGCGCGCTGAAGGCGATCCCCGGCGTCGGCGAAGTGCCGGTGCTCGGCGCGCTGTTTCGCAGCACGTCGTTCCAGCAGGACCGCACCGAGCTGATCTTCCTGATCACGCCGCACCTGGTGAAGCCGCTGCAGACCGCCGACGTCGCGCTGCCGACCGACAGCTTCTCGAAGCCGAACGAAATCGACGTGTATGCGACCGGCAACATGGAAGGCCGCCGCGGCGTGCGCAAGGCAGGCGCCCAGCCGATGCAGCCCGCGAACGATGCCGCCGCCGCGCCGCAGACACCGGCCCAGGGGCCCGCACCCGCTCCGGCGCCGAAATCGGAAGCCCCGGTCGCGCCGGCCGCGCTGCCCGCGCCGCGCGCGCCGCAAGCCGCCGTGCAGCCGCCGGCGCCGGCCGAGCCGCCGAAAGCGGCGC
>NZ_JAIZRS010000037.1:0-61867 GCF_020419985.1 Burkholderia sp. AU32262 | reverse complement strand
ACGCTCGTCTTCGCTCAGCACCAGTTCCGCCTTCGGTCGTCCCATCGCCATGCTGACGTCTCCCGTTCCGTTGACGTCAACATGCTACGCGAAGATAGACCAGTTAACAACGGAACAGGACACTAGTCGCATCGTGCATCGACTGAGCGCGCCGCGGCGTGCGGCGCGGCTTGCGCGCCCCGTGGCAGCGCGGCCGGCGTGTTGCGCCGCAACGTCGACCACGTTCCACGCCGGTCATGGAGCGCGTGCAAGCTACAGTCCGCGTTTGCGTGCGCTGCGGGGCGTCTGTACCTGTTTCTTTTCAGGACGAATGCCGATAATGGGATCGTCACCTGACTTTTCGGGAGCCACGTCATGACTGGAAGCGATGCTGCGTCGTCGCCCGATCTCACCCAAGGGATCGCGCTCGACGATCTCGCCGACGGCGCGATGATCGAGGGCCATGTCGGCGACGCGGCGGTGCTGCTCGTGCGCCGCGGCGACGAACTGTTCGCGGTGGGCGCGCAATGCCCGCACTATGGCGGCCCGCTGGCCAAGGGCCTGCTGGTCGGCGACACGATTCGCTGTCCGTGGCATCACGCGGCGTTCTGCCTGCGCACCGGCGAGATGGAGCGCGCGCCGGCGCTCGACGGGCTGCCGTGCTGGCGCGTCGAGCGGCGCGATGGCCGCGCGGTCGTACTCGATGCGCGGCCGGCCGCCGTGCCGCCTGCGTTGAAGACGAGCGGGCTGCCCGCGTCGGTCGTGATCGTCGGCGGCGGCGCCGCTGCGATCGCGGCGGCCGTGACGCTGCGGCAGGAAGGCTATCCGCATGCGATCACGCTGCTGAGCGCCGATGCCGATCCGCCGTACGACCGGCCGAATCTGTCGAAGGATTACCTCGCGGGCACGGCGCAGGCCGACTGGCTGCCGTTGCGCGCGCCGTCGTTCTATACCGACCAGCGCATCGACGTGCGCTGCAACACGCGCGTCGCGCGCATCGATCCGGCGCAACGCGCGGTCGAGCTCGCCGACGGCAGCCGTATCGAGTACGGCGCGCTGCTGCTTGCCACGGGCGCCGAACCGAACCGGCTGAACGTGCCCGGCGCCCATCTGCCGCACGTGTGTACGTTGCGCTCGCGCGCCGATTGCGACGCGCTGATCGCCAGGCTGAAAACGGCGCGCCGCTGCGTGGTGGTCGGCGCGAGCTTCATCGGGCTCGAAGCGGCCGCCGCGTTTCGCACGCGCGGGCTCGACGTGCATGTGGTCGCGCCCGATCCGCATCCGATGGGCCGCGTGCTCGGCGATGCGCTCGGCGACACGATCAAGGCGCTGCACGAAGCGCACGGCGTCGTATTCCATCTCGGCGCGACGCCCGCGCGGATCGGGCCGGACAGCGTGACGCTGTCGAGCGGCGACGTGCTGCCGGCCGACGTCGTACTGGTCGGCATCGGCGTGCATCCGAACGTCGAACTCGCGCAGGACGCCGGGCTCGCCGTCGAACGCGGCGTCACGGTCGACCGCTTCCTGCAGACGAGCGCGCCTGGCATCTACGCGGCCGGCGATATCGCGCGCTGGCCCGATCCGCTGACGGGCGAGCGGATTCGCGTCGAGCACTGGGTCGTCGCCGAGCGGCAGGGCATCGTCGCCGCGCGCAACATGCTCGGCCAGCAGCGGCCGTTCGACGCGGTGCCGTTTTTCTGGAGCCAGCATTACGACGTGACGATCCGCTATGTCGGGCATGCGGCGCAATGGGATCGCGTCGAGATCGACGGCGACCTCGGCGCGCACGACTGCTCGATCGCGTACTGGTGCGGCAACACGCGGCTCGCGGTCGCGACGATCGCCCGCGATCTCGACAACCTGAAGGCCGAAGCAGCGTTCGAGCGGCAGATGGCTTCCGCATGAAAGCAGCATGACGATACACACCGAACCTTGAATGGAGGCGAAATGAACCCCGACGTTCGTGCCCGTTTCGAAACCGAGTTTGCGCCGCGCATCGCGACGCGCCTGCGTGGCCTGTATCAACCCGGCGAAGTGAAGGTCGACGTCGTGCCGCACGACGGGCAGGGCAGCCCGACCTGTGTCGACGTGATCGGCCTCACGTCGACGGTCGGCCTGCCGAACCGGCTGAACGCGCGGCTCGCGTGGCGCGACGACGCGATCGCCGGTCTGCTGGCCGAGCCCGACCACAGCCGCTTCGATCGCTATCTCGCGGCGCTGCCGGTCACGATCGAGCGCTGGCAGATGGAGTTGCCGGTCGATTTCAGCACCCGGACGCAGCGCGATCGCGAGATCCTGATCGGCGACCTCGATTTCGATGCGTGACCTGCATCGTGCGATGCCGGCCGACGCTGCGCGGATGAGCCGAGTGCGGTTACCGGTCGCGCGTCCTGATTATCACGCGCCCCTGGTCGATACCGCCGCGCAGCGCTTCGTCGCATGTCAGCCATTCGGGCGTGACGAGTTCGGGCGCGGGCAGATCGACGGGCGCGCCGTCGCGGAAGATCCGCACCTGCGCAACCCACGCGCCGTTCGCGTTGCGCGTCGCGTCGACGCGAATCTCGTGACCCATGAAAGTGTCGGTGGCTTGCATCGATCGGGGCCCTCCGTCGTGATTGAACGTCGTGCGTGGATCGTATCAGCATGGCGTGCGCCGCGCATCGAAAACGAACCGGCGTGGGCGTTTCACTTGCCACGCGAGACGGGAGCGACCCTGTGGCCTTCGACCTGACCTTTTCCGTCAAGGTGTTCGCGGCGCTGTTCGCGATCATGAACCCGATCGCGAACATCCCGGTGTTCCTGTCGCTGACCGAAGGCGCGGCGGACGGCGTGCGCCGCAAGGTCGCGCTCACGGCCGTGATCGGCGTGACGGTCGGCTGCATCGTGTCGGCCGTCGCGGGCGGCGCGATCCTGCGCGTGTTCGGTTTGACGATCGACGATTTCCGCCTCGCGGGCGGGCTGCTGGTGCTGCTGATCGCGCTGTCGATGCTGCATGGTGCGCCGAGCCGCCAGCATGCGCCGGGCAGCGACGAAGGCGCCGATCCGACGGCCGCCGAAAGCGTCGCGATCTACCCGTTGACGATCCCGTTGCTGGTGGGCCCCGGCACGATCGCGACGATGATCGTGCTCGGGCACGGTGCCGTCGCGACCGGGCAGGAACTCGCGTTCGCGCTCGGGCTCGGCGCGTTTCTCGTGCTGCTGGCCGCGTCGCTGCTGTCGGCGCCGGTGATCGGCCATTACCTGTCGCCGCGCGTGACGGCCGTCACGCAGCGCCTGATGGGGATGATTCTCGCGGCCATCGCGATGCAGATGGTCGTCGCGAGCCTGAAGGCCGCGTTCGGGCTGCCGCACTGAGCACGCCCATCCGATTGCATGGAGTCGCCGATGAACACGCTGATCGTGTTGTCCTATCCCGATCTCGACGCGGCCCGTCGCGCGTTGGCCGAACTCGGCACGTTGCGCGACCGGCACGTCGTCGCGCTGTCGGGTGTCGTGATCGTCGCGTGCTCGACCGACGGACAGTTGCGCACGCACGCAATCGACGCGGGCCGCGTGTCGTCCGGATCGCTGCTCGACAGCGTGGTCGCGCACATCGAATCGTCGCTCGACGCGTGGCGCGAGCGGCCGGTGGACGATGCGCTGACCGATCGCGTCGCGCGCAAGGCGCGCCCCGGCACCGTGTCGCTCGGGCTGGCCGCGACGCAGCTCGACATCGACGCGCTGAGCGCGGCGCTCGCGCCGCTGGGCGGCGACGTGACCGACACGACGCTGTCGATCGACGACGAACTGAAGCTCGTCGAAGCGATCTCGAACGCGCGTGACGTCAACAGCGGCAACAGCGGCAACAGCGGCAACAGCGGCAACAGCGGCAACAGCCCACCGACGGACTGACGCGCAGGCGCGATCCCTCCCCGAAACCGAAGCGCTTCCGCTCCGCGCATCACGGCGCCGCACGCGCTGCACAGGCGCACCCCTTGCTCGATCGGCTCGACGGTCACATTCACCGTTTCCGCTTTCGACAAGGAGGGCCTGACATGAAAGCAGTCGTATTTCACGGCATCGGCGACATTCGCATCGACACGGTGCCCGATCCGGAAGTCTCCGAGGCGACCGACGCGGTCGTGCGCCTGACGGCCAGCGCGATCTGCGGCACCGATCTGCACATGGTGCGCGGCACGCTCGGCGGAATGAAGCCGGGCACGATTCTCGGCCATGAAGGTGTCGGCATCGTCGAGGCGGTCGGGCGCGACGTGCGCAACCTGCGGCGCGGCGATCGCGTGCTGATTCCGTCGACGATCGCGTGCGGCAGTTGCGCGTACTGCCGCGCGGGCTACACCGCGCAGTGCGACGTCGCGAACCCGGGCGGGCCGCGCGCGGGCACCGCGTTCTTCGGCGGGCCGGCCGATACGGGCCCGTTCGACGGGCTGCAGGCCGAATATGCGCGCACGCCGCTTGCGCACGCGAGCCTGATCCGGCTGCCCGATGCGATCGACGACGATCGCGCGATTCTGATGTCGGACATTTTCCCGACCGGCTATTTCGGCGCGCAGCTCGCGGAAGTGAAGCCGGGCGATACGGTCGCCGTGTTCGGCGCGGGGCCGGTCGGCCAGTTCGCGATCGCGAGCGCGAAGCTGATGGGCGCGGGGCGCGTGATCGCGGTCGACCGCATCGCGTCGCGGCTCGAGATGGCATGCGCGCAGGGCGCCGAGATCGTCGATTTTTCCGAGGACGATCCGGTGGACACGATATTGCGGCTGACGGGCGGGATCGGCGTCGATCGCATGATCGACGCGGTGGGCGTCGACGCGATGCGCGCGACGCACGGGCCGGCCGCGGCCGATCGCGACGCCGCGCGCGCGTTCGATGCGGAAGTCGACGCGGTCGCGCCGCACCGCAAGCCGGACGGCCGCAACTGGGTGCCGGGCGACGGGCCGTCGCAGGTGCTGCAATGGGCGGTGCGCGCGGTGGCGAAGGCCGGCACGGTCTCGGTGATCGGCGTGTATCCGCCGGCCGCACGCGTGTTTCCGATCGGCGAGGCGATGAACCGCAACCTCACGATCAAGATGGGCAACTGCAATCACCGGACGGTCACGCCGCCGCTCGTCGAACTCGTGCGCAGCGGTGCGTTCGACCCGCTGTCGGTGCTCACGCGCAGCGAGCCGCTGACGAACGCGATCGATGCGTATCGCGCGTTCGACGTGCGCGAGCCGGGCTGGATGAAGGTGAAGCTGACGCCGTGACGACAGGAACCGAAACGATGCAAACCGAAACCGGGAGCACTGCTATGAACGATCAGTACGACAACTGCATGGCCGCGTGCGACGCCTGCGCGCACGCATGCGACACCTGTGCGGCCGCCTGCCTCGCGGAGCGCGACGTGCACGCGTTGGCCACGTGCATCGCGCTCGACATCGAATGCGCGCAGCTGTGCCGCTTCGCGTCGGGCGCGATGGCGCGCCGCAGCGGGCTCGCCCCGCGCATTTGCGCGCTGTGCGCGCACGCGTGCGATCTGTGTGCGGCCGAGTGTTCGCGGCATGCGCACGAGCATTGCCGCCGCTGTGCGCTCGCATGCGAGGCGTGCGCGGCGATGTGCCGCGCGATGGCCTGAGCGTGAACAGGCGCTACGGCGTGCCCTGAACCTCGCGCGCGACGCGCTGCAGCAGCGCGTCGAGGACGGCCATCTCGACGGGCTTCACGAGATGGTCGTCGAAGCCCGCGCTTTCGGTACGCTCGAGATCGGATGCGCGCGCATGGCCGGACAGCGCGACGCATGTCGTGTCGCGCAGCGCGTCGATCGCGCGCAGTTCGCGCAGCAGCGTGAAGCCGTCGACGTCCGGCATCGTCAGGTCGAGAATCATCAGGTGCGGTGCATAGTCGCGGGCGAGCGCGAGCGCTTCGTTCCCGTTGTATGCGACGCGCGGCGCGTGCCCTTTCAGTTGCAGCAGCACCGCGAGCGTGTCGGCCGAGTCGCGGTTGTCGTCGACGACGACGATGCGCAGCGGCTCGACGGCCGGCTGCGCGGGCGCGGCAGGCCCGGGCGCGGCGGCGTGCCCGCCGCGGGCCACCTGCGCGATCGGCAGCCATACCGTGAACGTCGCGCCGTGGCCGGGGCCGTCGCTCTCCGCGACGATCCGCCCGCCGTGCAGTTCGACGAACGACCGGCAGATCGCGAGACCGAGCCCGAAACCGCCGGACGGGGAGCGGCCCGTCGCGCCTTCCTGTTCGAATAGATCGAAAATCGTTTCGAGCGCGCCGGCGGCGATGCCCACGCCGTGATCGACGATGCGGATCGCGACCGACGGCCCTTCGATACGCGCGACGACGTCGATCCGGCCGCCGTGCGGCGAGAATTTCGACGCGTTGTCGAGCAGGTTGTGCAACACCTGGACGAGCCGTGCGTCGTCGCCGTGCAGCACCACGGAATCGTCCGGCAGGTCGACGCGAATCCACTGTCCGCGCGCGGCCAGTTTCGGCTGGACGCTCTCGACGCCGCGGCACACGATGTCCCGCACGGTGGTGGGGCGATCGTCGAGTTCGACCTTGCCGGCCGTGATGCGCCCGACGTCGAGCAGATCGTCGACGAGCCGCGTCAGTTGCCCGACCTGGCGGTGTACGGCATCGCGACACTGCGCGAGCATGGGCGGCGGATCGGGCAGGCTCTGCAGCACGCCGACCGAATTGCGCAGCGGCGCGAGATGATTGCGCAGCTCGTGCGCGAGCATCGCGATGAACACGCTGAGCCGGTGCGTCGACGCTTCGAGCTCCTCGAGCCGCTTGCGCTCGGTCATGTCGCGCGTGATCTTGATGAAGCCGCACAGCGCATGCGTCGCGTCGTACACCGGCGTGATCGTCACGCTCGCCCAGAACTGCGTGCCGTCCTTGCGCACGCGCCAGCCTTCGTCCTCGAAGTGGCCCTGCGCGGCGGCCCGCGCGAGCCCGTGCGCCGGCCGGCCCGCCGCGACCGCGTCGGCCGGGTAGAAACGCGAGAAATGGTGGCCGACGATCTCGGCGGCACGGTAGCCCTTGATGCGCTCAGCACCGGCGTTCCAGGTCGCGACGTTGCCGTGCGGGTCGAGCATGAACACCGCGTAGTCGGTGATCGACTCCACCACGGTCTGGAACCGGAATTCGGCGAAGCGATGCAGCAGGTCCCGCGCGCCGGGCGAGCTGGCGGGCGGTGGATGCGGGTGAAGATCGGCGTCGTCTTTCTTCATCGGGGCAGCAGGTCGGAAACGCGGTGGGCCGCACGCCGCCCGACCGCCGCCGGGCAAGCCCGTGGCGGCCATACGGTCGATTGGCACCTCCGAAAGAATAAAGGAACTCGATTCAGCTGATCAATGGGTGCGCATCGGCCGTGCCGTGCAGCGTGCCGGCGACGACGGGGCGCCAGCGGCCGGCGCGGCATGCCGATTGCACGACCGGGGCAGTACGCCTGCCGGGCGGCGGCCGTCCGGCCGATCGCCCGGCGGCGAGCCAGGCAAGGAGGCCGACATGAACAGCACGCTGAATCCCGACAACGAACCGGCCGGCCCGGACGACGACAACGCCAGCCGCGGCCGCGACGGCCGCGCGCTCGGCCCGAGCGACTCGTCCGACAGCGGCAGCGACACGGCGGGCGCGCGGCGCCATCCGTTCGACGTCGATTCGCCGCTGGACGACCACGCGCTCGAACGCGGCGACGCGTCGCTCGACACCGACACGGACCGCGCGGGCACCGGCGAGCGCGCGTCGGCGGACGGCGACTCGACGCTCGCGGAAGGCGCCGACATCGAACCGGACCGCACCGAGCGGTTGAGCGAGCCCGGCCGCATCGACGAATCGGACGACCCGGACGACGTGCCGTGACGGCCGGCGCGCAAAAACTGCAATCGCGTTGCAGATTGGGGCGCATGACGGTGCCCCCGCGCTGCGACGCGCAACCATCGCGGTCCGGCAACCACGCCGGCACGCGATTTGCGTCGCCCCGACCGACGCGTGCGGCGACGCGGCTTGGCGCCGTGCGCGGCGCAGGCGATCAAGGAGAGACACGATGCAACGACGATATCCCGGACGGTACGGCGAGCGTGGCGGCCCGCCCGACTGGCATGCGCGCGACGAGCGCGCGTACCGGGGCGCTGGCGAGCGCGGCATCCCGGACGATCCGGCACGATGGCCGGAAGAGGACGACGAATCGGCTTACCGCCGCTTCGCGAGCGAGGACGTGGGCCCGGAAGACTGGGGCAGCGAATGGACCGAGCGCGCGGCGCGGCCGGCCGAGCAGCGGCGCGGCGCGGCCGACGCGGACCGGCAGGGCGGCGCGCGCCCGCCGGCGCGGGACGCCGAGCGCGGCTACGGCCAACCGGGCCGCCGCGTGGAGGGCCGTGAAGGCCGTTATGGCGGCGAGCGCCCGGAATGGCGCGACCAGCACCGGATGAGCGGGTACGGCGGCGAGCGCGATGGCGGCGACCCGCGCTACGGCGGCGCCCCCGATCTGTCGCGTTTCGGCGGGGATGCCGAACGCGATGCGCTGCGCCGTCGCCGCGGGCCGAAAGGCTACACGCGCTCGGACGAGCGGATTCGCGAGGACGTATGCGAGCGGCTCGCGCATGCGCTGGAGATCGACGTGAGCGACGTCACCGTGCAGGTGACCGACGGTCGCGTCGAGCTGGACGGCACGGTGCCGGTACGCTGGATGAAGCACGGCATCGAGGATCTGGCCGACGGCTGCCTCGGCGTGCGCGACGTCGAGAATCGCGTGCGCGTGCGCCGCGACGGCGAACACGATACGGGCATGGTGCTGCATCCGCACCAGCGGACCGTCACGCCCACGCAGCCCGCCGCGCGTGATCCCGAGCCCGGCACCGTCGTCGGCGGCCGGGAGCGCGAACCGCGCCACTGACTGCCCGTGCGTGAAACGGCGCGCCCCCGACCGCGAGCAATGCCTGCATGACGACCGGAATCGACGAGACGCCAATCAAGGACCGTGATGCGGCCGCGGGCCGCGAGCGCCGGCAGCGCCGGGACGAGCGTGGCCTGAGGCTCAGGATCGCCGTCGAACTCTGGCGCGCGATCTGGCGTTACCGTGCGCGCGTGGTGGCGGCGGTCGTCCTGCTGGTGCTCGCGAAAGCGGCGGCCGTCTCGGTGCCGCTGCTGCTCAAGGACATCGTGGACGGTTTCGGCCGCGCGGCCGCCCAGCCCGTCGCGTGGCCGGTGCTGCTGCTGTTCGCCTACGCGGTGGTGCGCTTCGCGTCGAACGCGCTGAACGAAGTGCGCGACATGACGTTCGTGCAGGTCACGCAGCATACGGTCGCGTCGTTTACCGTGCGCACGTTCGGCCACCTGCACCGGCTCGGCGCGCGCTTTCATGCGCGGCGCGAGACGGGCGCCGTCGTGCGCGATCTCGAGAAAGGCACGGCCGGCATCGGTTACCTGCTCGGCGTCGCGGTGTTTACGGTCGTGCCGACGGCCATCGAGATCGGCTCGGTGCTCGTGATCGTGATCAGCAAGTACGGCGGCGGCTTCACCGCGATCATTTTCGTCACGTTCGCCGTCTATGCCGCGTATACGGTCGTATTCACGCGCCGCCGCATGCGTTACCAGCGGCGCGTGAATGCGCTGGAAGCCGAGTCGAATTCGCGCGTGGTCGACAGCCTGCTGAACGTCGACACGGTCAAGTACTTCGCGCGCGAGGACGTCGAGCGCGACCGGCTCGACCGCGTGCTCGACGCGTGGCGCGAAGCCGGCGTGGACAACCAGTACGCGCTGTCGACGCTGCATATCGGGCAGAGCGCGTGCATCGGCGCGGGGATCGCGGCCGTGATGCTGCTCGCGGGCCAGCAGGTCGCGCGCGGTGCGCTGACGGTCGGCGATCTCGTGCTGATCAACGCGTACATCATCCAGATCAGCCTGCCGCTGAATGCGCTCGGCTTCGTGTTCCGCGAGGCGAACGACGCGATGACGAACATCGAGCGGCTGTTCGGGCTGCTCGACGCGCGCGGCAAGCCGGGCGAGGACGGCGATGCGCCCGGCGCGCAGCCGCTCGTGGTGCGCGGCGGCGCGATCGAGTTCGAGCACGTCGATTTCGGCTATGAGCCGAGCCGGCAGATCCTGTCCGACGTGTCGTTCCGCATCGAGCCCGGGCAGACGGTCGCCGTGGTCGGCGGCAGCGGCTCGGGCAAATCGACGCTCGCGCGGCTGCTGTTCCGGCTGTATCAGCCCGATGCGGGCACGATCCGCATCGACGGCCAGGACTTGCGGCTCGTCACCGAGCGCAGCCTGCGCGATGCGCTCGGCATCGTCCCGCAGGACACCATCCTGTTCAACGACACGCTCGCGTACAACATCGCGTACGGCAAGCGCGACGCGACCCGCGGCGAAGTGATCGCGGCCGCGCGCGGCGCGCAGCTCGACGCGTTCATCGAGCGGCTGCCCGATGCGTACGACACGCGCGTCGGCGAGCGCGGCGTGCGGCTGTCGGGCGGCGAGCGGCAGCGGGTCGCGATCGCGCGCGCGTTGCTGAAGGCGCCGCCGATCGTCGTGTTCGACGAGGCGACGTCGGCGCTCGACACGCGCTCGGAGCGCGCGATCCAGCAGGAGCTGATGCGCGTCGCGCGGCATCGCACGAGCCTCATCATCGCGCACCGGCTGTCGACGATCGTCGATGCCGATCGCATCCTCGTGATGGAGCACGGCCGGCTCGTCGAGCACGGCACCCACGACGAACTGCTCGAAAGCGGCGGCGTGTATGCGCAGATGTGGTCGCTGCAGGCGAAGCAGCGCGAGCTCGAACGCACGGAGGCGAAGTTCGCGCGGCAGCCGGTGCGCATCAATCCGCTCGTGTCGCAGGTGCTCGATTCGCTGGCGGAGGCGGCCGCGCAGCGCGGCGTGCCGGTGTTCCGCCATCTGTCGGACGAGGATCTCGTCGTCGAGGCCGATCCGGCCGCGCTGCGGCGCTTCGTGTGGGAACTGTGCCGCGGTGCGGTCGACGCGAGCCGCGGCGGGCAACTCGAGGTGCGCACGGGGCGCCACGATCCGGAAGCGCGGATCACGATCGCATGCGCGGGCGTCGACGCAACCGAGCTGTCGCTGATCGATCTCGAACGATTGCAGGACGCGATCGAGGACGCCGGCGGCTACGTCGTGCGCGAACGCGACGACGTCGGCGTGAAGCTGCACCTGTCGCTGCCGATCTGCGCGGTGGCGCCGGCGTCGATACAACCCGGCGACGCCGTGCCGCGTGCGGGCGCCGGTGCGCCGGGCTCGGCGAAGCCGCTCGACGGCCTGCGCATCGCGTGCGTGGACGACCACGACGAGGCGCGCGACGCGCTCGGCGCGCTGCTGAAGGTGGCCGGCGCCGACGTGCGCGCGTATGCGTCGGGCCAGGCGTTGCTGGACGACCTGTGGCGCGCGCGCCGCGCCGACTGGCCGGCGCTGCTCGTCTGCGACATCGACCTCGGCGACGACGAGGAGGACGGCTACACGGTGATGTCGCGCGTGCGCCAGCTCGACGCCGCACGCGATCGCGACGGCCGCGCGCCGCTGGAGGCGCTGGCCCTGTCCGGCCATGCGCGCGATCACGACCGCGCGCGCGCGGTCGAAGCCGGTTTCCACGCGTACCTGACCAAGCCCGCGGTAGCGGCCGACCTGATCGCGGCGTTGCGTGCGCTCGCGTTTTCCTCCGGAGAAATCCATGCCGAACCTTCTGAATCCGACGACACCCGAAGCCCCGAACGCGGCGCGTCGCGGCGGTAGTGCGTTCGCCGACCGCCAGGCCGCGGTGGCGGCCGTCGAGCTGCTGTTGCCGACCTTGTCCGCCGCGCTGCAAAGCGATTTCGTCGGCGACAGCGGCTGCCTGCACATCGTGATCATGGACCCGGCGCTCGGGCCGCGCGACGCGGCGTTCGAGGACGCGATCCTGTATGAGTTTTCGCTGCCCGACCCGAAGGACTGGGACGCCGACTACCGCGCCTACGCGCGCGCCAAGGCGCGGCTGTCGTGGGAAACGGGCCGCGACGGGCATGTCGTGCAGGCGCTGGAGCCGTACCGGCTGCGCGCGGGCGACACGAACCTGTGGGGCGGCGTCGCGCTCGGCGGCATCGTGGTGGGCGTGTCGGGCGCGCAGCCGTGGTTCGACGAGGCGTTTGCGGGCTGCATCGCGCACTGCCTGCGCGCGCTCGCGAAGCACCGCGCGCAGGCGACGCCCGACGGGCTCGCGATCTGAGGGGGCCGCCCCGGTGGGGCCGCCCAGATCGGGCCGCCCACGCGCGGGCGCCCGGACCCGTTTTTACAGCCGGTTATAAAAAAGCCAGCGCGCGCATGCAGTAGCCCGATGTGGCGCATGCGTGCGCAGGCCGGCACGGTTTTCGCTGTACCTCATGCACGGACGGTTGTCGCGACAAGTGTCGCCGTCAGCCGGATTGTTTTCCGACATCGACAGGAGGTGCAGGTGAACGCGACTCACGATCCAGCCAGACCGCCGCTCGCCGGCCGGACCGCACTCGTGACCGGGGGCGGCCGCGGCCTCGGCGAAGCCATTTGCGAGGAGTTGGCGCGGCACGGCGCGCATGTGGTCGTCGCCGATCTCGACGGCGACCGCGCGGCGGCCGTCGCGCAGCGGCTCGAACGGCACGGCGGGCAGGCGGTGGGCCGGCCGCTCGACGTGCGCGACGAGGCATCGGTGCTGCAGGTGATGCACGATGCGCGCGAGTCGCTTGGCGATCTCGACGTGATCGTGAACAACGCGGCGATCGACGTGACCGCGCCGATCGACGACGTGAGCGTCGACGCATGGCAGCAGGTGCTGATGACGAACCTGTTCGGTCCGTACCTGATGTGCCATGCGGCCGTGCCGATGATGAAGGCGCGCGGCAACGGGCACATCGTCAACATCGCGTCGACCGCGTCGAAGCGGGCATGGCCGAACGCGTCCGCGTATCACGCGACGAAGTGGGGGCTGCTCGGGCTGTCGCACGCGCTGCATGCCGAACTGCGGCCGAGCGGCGTGTGCGTGTCGGCGATCGTCGCGGGCGGGATGCGCACGCCGTTCCTGCTCGATCGCTTTCCGGACATCGACGAGGACACGCTGCAGCCGCCCGAGCACGTCGCGGCCGCCGTGCGCTTCGTGCTGACGCAGCCGCCGGGCACCGTGGTGCCGGAGCTGATGGTGCTGCCGATGAAGGAGACGTCATGGCCCTGAAGCGCGAACGGCGGCTGCCCGGCGCGGTGCTGCTCGACAAGGACGGCACGCTGCTCGACGACGTGCCGTACAACGTCGATCCCGCGCGCATGCGTCTCGCGCCGGGCGCGGCGCGCGCGCTGCGCACGCTCGGCGCGACCGGCATGCCGCTGGCGGTCGTGTCGAACCAGTCGGGTGTCGCGCTCGGCCGCTTTACCGAAAACGAGCTTGGCGCGGTCCGCCAGCGTCTCGCCGAACTGTTCGAAGCGAACGGCGCGACGCTGGCGGATTTTTTTTACTGCCCGCATCACCCGCAGGGCAGCGTGCCGCGCTATAGCTTCGAGTGCATCTGCCGCAAGCCGCGCCCGGGCATGCTGCGCCGCGCGCTGGCCGCGCTCGGCGCCGTGCCGGACTGGAGCTGGATGATCGGCGACATTCTCGACGACGTCGAAGCCGGCCGCACCGCGCGCTGCGGCACGATCCTCGTCGACCGCGGCCACGAGACGGAATGGCGTGTCGACGCGGCGCGCACACCGCACCACGTCGTCGATCGCGTCGACCTGGCCGCCGAGATCGTCGTGCGCGAAGCCGTGCGCCGGCACGGCGCGTGGGTGCGGCAATGAACACGGCCTGGAGTCGCGCCCGCCGCATCCTGTGCGTGCGGCTCGACAGCATCGGCGACGTACTGATGACCACGCCCGCGCTGCGTGCGCTGAAGGAAAGCGGCAGCGACCGCCGGCTGACGCTGCTGACGTCACGCACGGGCGCCGCGCTCGCCAGGCATCTGCCGATGGTCGACGACGTGTGGAGCTACGACGCGCCGTGGGTCAAGCATCCCGACGTGCGCGGCGATCCGGTGGCCGATCTCGACATGATCGACCGGCTGCTCGCCGGCCGCTTCGACGCCGCCGTGATCTTCACCGTGTACAGCCAGAACCCGTTGCCCGCCGCGATGATGTGCTGGCTCGCCGGTATTCCGCTGCGGCTCGCGCATTGCCGCGAAAACCCCTACGAATTGCTGACCGACCGCGTGCCGGAAACCGAGCCGGAATCGCACGTGCGCCACGAGGTCGCGCGCCAGCTCGCGCTGGTGCGCGCCGTCGGCGCGAAGACGTCGGACTGGCGGATGGCGTTCGCGCCCGGCGACGCGGCGCGGCATGCGGTGCACGCGCGTTTGCAGGCCGCGTTGCAGCGCGTCGGCGGCGCGCGCGAGCCGGATGCCGGGCGCGCGCGCTGGCTGGTCGTCCATCCGGGCGCGAGCGCGGCGTCGCGGCGCTGGCCGGCCGAGCGGTTCGGTGAAGCGGCGGCCGCCGTCGCGCCGCTGTTCGACGGCATCGCGGTGACGGGCAGCGCGGACGAACGCGCGCTGGTCGACACGGTGTGCGAACGGGCGGGGCCGCGCGCCGTGCCGCTCGCCGGCGCGTTGCCGCTCGGCGAACTGGGCGCGCTGATCGAGACGGCCGACCTGCTGCTGTCGAACAACAGCGGCCCCGTGCATCTCGCGGCCGCGCTCGGCACGCCGGTGGTCGACCTGTACGCGCTGACCAACCCGCAGCACACGCCGTGGCGTGTGCCGCACCGTGTGCTGAACGTCGATGTGCCGTGCCGCAACTGCTACCGCAGCGTGTGCGACCAGCCCGGCCATCCGTGCCTGCGCGGCGTGAGCGTCGACGACGTGGTCGCGGCCGTGCATGCGCTGCTGCGCGGCAGCGCGCGCCATGCGCAACGCGCGGCCGCGCGGGCTGCCGTGCACGGCGAAGAGCCGGCCGAGGCGCACGCATCGAACGTGATTCCGTTCGCGCACGTCATCACGAGGAACTGACGCATGCCAGACCCGATCCATACGCTCGGCATCAACGCCGCCTTCCACGACAGCGCCGCGTGCATCGTGCGCGACGGCGTCGTGATCGCGGCGGCCGAGGACGAACGCTTCACGCACGTGAAGCACGCGAAGCGCCCGGTGCCGTTCTCGACCTGGGAGCTGCCTTTCCACGCGATCGACTATTGCCTCGCGGAAGCCGGCATCACGCTCGCGGATGTCGACCACGTCGCGTATTCGTACGACCCGTGGTTCGAACTCGATCGCGAAGGCACGGCGCCGGCGCTGACCCTGCCGCTGTCGCCGTCCGCGCATGCGCCGCGCGAGGACGGCGCGTCGCCGTGGCATCCGCTGTTCCTGTCGTCGATCGTCAACGCGCCGCGCCAGCTCGCGGGCGGCGCGCCGCATCATCTGCAGCGGCGTTTTCGCGGCGTCACGCACGACGGGCCGTTCCGCTGGCATTTCATCGAGCACCATCTCGCGCACGAGGCGAGCGCGTTTCTCGCGGCGCCGTTCGACCGTTGCGCGGTGATGACGATGGACGGGCGCGGCGAGCGCGCGACGACGAGCTACGGCGTGTTCGACGGCCGCTCGTACCGGCGGCTCGGGCAGGTGAACCTGCCGCATTCGCTCGGGCTGCTGTACGAGCGCGTGACGCGCTATCTCGGCTTCCTGCACTCGTCCGACGAATACAAGGTGATGGCGCTCGCGTCGTACGGCAAGCCGGTGTTCGCCGACGAGATGCGCAAGCTCGTGCAGTATCGCGGCGAAGGGTGCTATGAAGTGGTCGACGCGGACCTGGCCGCGCTGTTCGGTGCGCCGCGCGAGCGCGGCGGCCCGATCGAGCCGCATCACTGCGACATCGCGCATGCGCTGCAACTGGTGCTCGAGGAGACGACGCTGCGGGCGGTCGACTGGCTGGCCGCCGAGACGGGCGAGCGGCAGCTCGCGATGGCGGGCGGCGTCGCGCTGAACTGCGTGATGAACGCGCGGATCCGCGATCGCGGCCCGTTCGACGACGTGTGGGTGCAGCCGGCCGCCGGCGACGCGGGCACGGCGCTCGGCGCCGCGCTGTGGACCGACTTCCGGATGCGCGGCGCGCGCGGCGACTGGCGCATGGATCACGCGTATCTCGGCCCGGCCTACGACGACGACGCGATCGAGGCGTTCCTGAAGGAGGCGCAGTTGCCGTACCGGCGGCTCGCCGACGTCGCCGCGCAGACGGCCGCGCTGCTCGCGGCAAACCGCGTGATCGGCTGGTTCCAGGGGCGCATGGAGTTCGGCCCGCGCGCGCTCGGCGCACGGTCGATCCTCGCGTCGCCGATCGACCCGGACATGCAGCGCAAGCTGAATCGGATCAAGGATCGCGAGGATTTCCGGCCGGTCGCGCCGGTCGTGCTCGAGGATCGCGCGCATCACTGGTTCAGCGGCGGCCGGCGCACGCCGCTGCGCGCGCCGTTCATGCTGTTCGTGTACGACGTCCTGCCCGAGCGCGCCGACAAGATTCCGGCGGTGCGCCACATCGACGGCACCGCGCGCGTGCAGACCGTCGATGAAACCCAGCATCCGCTGCTGCATGCACTGCTGACCGAGTTCGACGCGCTCACCGGCGTGCCGGTGCTCGTCAACACGTCGTTCAACACGCGCGGAGAACCGATCGTGTGCTCGCCGCGCGATGCGATCGAATGCTTCTGGACCTCGCCGCTCGATGCGCTCGTGATCGGCCCGTTCCTGCTGGAGAAGCCGAGATGAACATGCGCGACACGCACGTGGCGCCGGTCGTGTCGGTCGTCGTGCCGACCTACCGGCGGCCCGATCTGCTCGAACGCTGCCTCGATGCGCTGTGCGTGCAGGCGTTCGATCCGGCCACCTACGAGATCGTCGTGGTCGACGACGATCCGGCCGGCAGCGCGCGCGCCGTGGTCGATGCGTGCCGCGCGCGCGTGACCGACGTGCCGGCGATCCGCTACATGACGGCGCCCGACACGCAGGGGCCGGCCGGCGCGCGCAACGTCGGGTGGCGCAGTGCGGACGGCGCGCTGATCGCGTTCACCGACGACGACACGATTCCCGATCCGGCCTGGCTGCGCAACGGCGCGGCCGCGCTGCTGGCCGCGCCGTCGGCGGCGGCCGCGGCCGGCCGGATCGACGTGCCGTTGCGGCCGTGCCCGACCGACTACGAACGCGACGCAGCGGGGCTCGCCCATGCGGAATTCGCGACCGCGAACTGCTTCGTGCGGCGCGCGGCGCTCGAACGCGTCGGCGGCTTCGACGAACGCTTCACGCGCGCGTGGCGCGAGGACGCCGACCTGATGTTCGCGCTGCGCGAGCACGCGGGGCCGATCGTCGAGGCCGATGCCGCGCGCATCGTGCATCCGGTGCGTCCCGCCCGCTGGGGATCGAGCATCGGCGCGCAGTCGAAGGTGTATTTCGATGCGCTGCTGTACAAGAAGCATCGCGCGACCTACCGGCGCCATATCCGGCCCGTGCCGCCGTGGCATTACTACGCGGCCGTGCTCGCCGCGCTCGGCGCGCTCGGCTGTTTCGCGGCCGGCTGGCCGGCGCCGGCCATCGTGTGCGCGGCGGTGTGGGCCGCGATTACCGCCGGGTTCTGCGCGAAGCGATTGCGCGGCACGCAGCTCACGCCGTCGCATGTGGCCGAGATGATCGTCACCTCCATCGCGATTCCGCCCGTGTCGCTGTACTGGCGCATGCGCGGCGCGCTTCACTTCCGTGTGCTTTTCCTTTGACGTCCTCCTACCTTTCCTTCCCGCCATCCATGGCGGGGTTTCCCGGAGCAGATCGTGATGAAGCTCGATCCAGACCTCGATTCCGACGGCCCGCGCGGCCCGAAACGGATCGCGGTGTTCCGCGCGCTGCAGCTCGGCGACATGCTGTGCGCGGTGCCCGCGCTGCGTGCGTTGCGGCGCGGCGAACCCGATGCGCGCATCACGCTGATCGGCCTGCCGTGGGCGCGTGAATTCGCGTCGCGCTTTTCGGACTACATCGATAGCTTCATCGCGTTCCCCGGCGCACCGGGGCTCGGCGAACAGCCCGAACCCGATGCGGCCACGCGCGAGGCATTCATCGCCGAATGTCGCGCGCGCGACTTCGATCTCGCGATCCAGTTGCACGGCAGCGGCGCGCACACGAACGCGATCGTCGCGTCGCTCGGCGCGGCGCGCACGGCCGGCTTCGTGCCTGCCGACGGCGGCACGGCCGCGCTCGACTGCGCGCTCGTGTGGCGCGACGACGAACCGGAAGTGACGCGCTACCTGGCGCTCACGCGCAAGCTCGGCTACGCGGACTGGGGCGACTTCCTCGAATTCCCGCTCGGCGGGCTCGACTACGCGCTGTGGCACGTGCTCTGCGACGAACATGGGCTGGATCCCGGCCGCTACGTGATCGTCCATCCCGGCGCGCGGATGGCGTCGCGCCGCTGGCCGGTCGAGCGCTTCGCGCTGGCGGCGCGGCAGCTCGCCGACGACGGCTGGCAGATCGTGCTGACCGGCACGCGCGCGGAACTGGCGCTGGCCGCCGCATTCGCCGAGCATCTCGGGCGGCCGTGCGTGAACCTGTGCGGCCGCACGCCGCTCGGCGCGCTCGCCGCGCTGATCGCCCGTGCGCGGCTGCTGTTGTGCAACGACACGGGCGTGTCGCACGTGGCGGCGGCGCTCGGCACGCCGAGCATCGTCGTCGCGTGCGGCAGCGATACGGCCCGCTGGGCGCCGCTCGACGCCGAACGCCATCGCGTACTCGCGAACTACCCGGCATGCCGGCCGTGCATGTTCGATACCTGTCCGTACGGGCACGAGTGCGCGACGGCGATCGGCGTCGGCGACGTGATCGAGCGGGCGGGCGAACTGCTCGCGGAGGAGAAGCGTCATGTCTGTTAAGCGGTTGCGCGTGCTGACCTGGCACGTGCATGGCAACTATCTGTATTACCTGTCGCAGGCGCCGCACGATTTCTACATCGTGACGAAGCCGCAGCATCCGCCCGGCTATGCGGGCCGGGTCGGGCACCTGCCGTGGGGCGACAACGTGCACGAGGTGCCGGCCGAGTGCGTGCGCGACACCGAATTCGACTGCGTGCTGTACCAGCACGTGAAGCATTACCAGCACGACCGCCTGCGGCTGCTGAGCGAAGCGCAACGTGCGCTGCCGACGCTGTTCGTCGAGCACGATCCGCCGCGCGAGCATCCGACCGACACGCTGCATCCGGTGCAGGACCCGAACGTGTTGCTGGTGCACGTGACGCCGTTCAACGCGCTGATGTGGGACAACGGCGTGACGCCGACGCGCGTGATCGAGCATGGCGTGCTGGTGCCCGAAGGCATCGAGTATCGCGGCACGCTGCCGAAGGGCGTGGCCGTCGTGAACAATCTCGCGCGGCGCGGCCGGCGCCTCGGCGCGGATCTGTTCGAGGTCGTGCGGCACAGCGTGCCGATCGACCTCGTCGGGATGGGGTCGGCCGAACTCGGCGGGATCGGCGAGGTGCCGAACCCCGCGCTGCCACAGTTCCTGTCGCACTACCGGTTCTTCTTCAATCCGATCCGCTACACGAGCCTCGGGCTCGCGGTGATCGAGGCGATGATGATCGGGCTGCCGATCGTCGCGCTCGCGACGACGGAGATGGCGCAACTCGTGAGGACCGGCAGCAACGGCGTGGCCGATACGCGGCCGGGCGTGCTGATCGACGCGATGCGCATGCTGATCCGCGATCCGGACCTGGCGCGCGAGTGGGGCGCGGCGGCCAGGCGCGACGCGTGCGAGCGATTCGGCATCGAACGCTTCGCACGCGACTGGGACGCCGCGCTGCGCGACATGACGGCGTGACCCGCCGACGCGACGGCGGCGGCGTGCCCCGCCGCGCTCACGGCGTCGTCGCGGACGGCGACGCAGGCGGCCCAGCGGGGGCGCCGCCGCCGTTCGATGCATTCCCGGCCGGTGGCGCGTTGCCGCTTGCCGCGTTGCGCTCGCTTTCGGACAGCAGCGCGAGCCGGTTGTACAGCGTTTTCAGGCTGATGCCGAGCGCCTTCGCGGTGCGCGGCTTGTCGCCGTTGAAATGCCGCAGCGACGCGACGATGAAGCGCTGCTGCGTGTGCGCGAGCGTCGTGCCGATATGCAGCGTCATCGCGTTGTGGCGCACTTCCTCGCGCGGTGGCGGACGGCGCGGCAACTGCAGTTCGATCTGCTCGTCGGCGAGGATGAACGCGCGCTCGAGTGCGTTGCGCAGTTCGCGCACGTTGCCGGGCCACGTGTAGGTGCGCAACGCCTTCATCGCCTGGGTGGACAGCCGCTTTCTCGTGCGGTGCCGCGCGTTCAGCCGTTCGACGATCTGCACCGCGATGTCGCCGACGTCGTCCTCGCGCTGCCGGAGCGCGGGCACGTGCAACGCGATCGGCGCGATCCGGTAGAACAGGTCCTCGCGCAGCCTGCCGCTGCGCATCGCCTCGACCGGATCGTGATGCGTGGCCGCGACGATCCGCACGTCGAGCGGGATCGGCTCGTGACCGCCCACGCGTACGATCGTGTTGGTTTCGAGCGTGCGCAGCAGCTTGACCTGCAATTCGAGCGGCATCTCGGCGATCTCGTCGAGAAACAGCGTGCCGCCGCGCGCGGCTTCGAACATGCCCACGTGCTGTGCGACGGCGCCCGTGAAGCTGCCTTTCTCGTGACCGAACAACTGCGACTCCGCGATGTCCTTCGGAATCGCGCCGCAATTGACGGGCACGAACGGGCCGCGACGGCGCGGGCTCATGTCGTGAATGAGCCGGGCGACGATATCCTTGCCCGCGCCGCTTTCGCCGACCACCAGCACACTCACGCGGGTGGCGGCGACGCGCGACACTTTCAGCAGCAGATCCTGAATTGTTCGCGAACGACCGAACAGTCGCGTGCCGTCATCGTCGGATTTCGACATGGAGTAGTAACCGGATTGGGAAGTTTTGACCGAATGTGTCGTGGCCAGGTAGAAACGACGTGGCACACGTCGTCTTTCAGGTACTCAGAATACCTTTTATGCCGATTCGCCGACATTGAATCTGGCAATGCGGCTTGCATTGGCGGATAGATTTATTCGATGGGCGACGAATGCGAGACACCGTTCTTCTATACTGCTAAGCACGCGTTTTCATTGCAGGACAGCTTGTCTGCGATTCGTGTGCAGCGTGGAGGATGCCGTCGTGGGCTCTGTGACGCGCATTGCGCTGCACGTGTCGCGGCGCCGGCCGATGTACGCGCCGGCCCGCATTACAAGGAGCCTCGATGCCTTACGTCCTGATCGTCGAAGACGACGCCGATACGCGAACGATGCTCGCCACGCTCGCACGCACGCAGCAGCTCTCGTGCGATACGGCCGCGACGCTTGAAGAAGCGCGCACGCTCGTCTCGACGCATACCCCCGATCTCGTGCTGTGCGACCTCGTGCTGCCCGATGGCAACGGGATGGATCTGTTCGACGCATTGCCCAAGCGCGGGCATTGCGAAATGGTGCTGACCACCGGCCACGCGAGCCTCGAAACCGCGATCGACGCATTGCGGCGCGGCGCGAGCGACTATCTGGTGAAGCCGCTCAACATGCAGCGGCTGAACAGCATCTTCGCGCGCGTGCCGCGCACGACCGCGCTGCACGAGGAAATCGCGGAGCTGCGCTCGGAGCTGCAGCGCCTCGGCCGCTTCGGCCGCATGCTCGGCAGCTCGCCCGCGATGCAGGCCGTCTACGATGCGATCGGCCGCGTCGCGCGCACCGAAGCGTCGGTGCTGCTCACCGGCGAATCGGGCACCGGCAAGGAACTCGCCGCGCAGACGGTGCACGACCTGAGCCTGCGCCGCCGCGGGCCGTTCCTCGCGGTGAATTGCGGCGCGATCGCCGCGAACCTCGTCGAGAGCGAGATGTTCGGCCACGACCGCGGCAGCTTCACCGGCGCCGAACGCCAGCACAAGGGCTTCTTCGAACGCGCGGACGGCGGCACGCTGTTTCTCGACGAAATCACCGAGATGCCGCTCGAGTCGCAGGTCAAGCTGCTGCGCGTGCTGGAAACCGGGCGCGTCACGCGGCTCGGCTCGACGCGCGAGATCGACGTCGACGTGCGCATCGTCGCCGCGACGAACCGCGACCCGGAAGCCGCGATGGCGGACGGCAAGCTGCGGCCCGACCTGTTTCACCGGATCAACGTGTTCCCGATCCCGCTGCCGTCGCTGCGCGAACGCGGCGACGACATCCCGATGCTCGCCGATGCGTTCCTGCAGCGCTACAACGAGGAGAGCGGCCGCAACCTGCGCTTCTCGCCGGCCGCGCGCGAAGCGCTGAAGACCTACGAATGGCCGGGCAACGTGCGCGAGCTGCGCAACTTCGTGCAGCGCGCGAGCATCTTCACCGATGCCGACGTGATCGACACGCTGCCGCCGCCGATCATGGACGAGCTGTCGAGCATGGTCGATTCGCACGAGGATCGCGTGACGGTGCCGTTCGGCACGCCGCTCGAGGAAGTCGACCGCAAGCTGATCCTCGGCACGATCGCCCAATGCGGCGGCGTGAAGGCGCAGGCGGCCGAGGTGCTCGACGTCAGCCTGAAGACGATCTACAACCGGCTCGCGCAACTGGAAGACGAAGCGGAAAAACCCGATTCCTGATGCCGCTACGATCGCGTTCATGTTCCCGCTCATGTGCCCGTTCCGGTCTCGCGGCGCGTATCGCGCTCGAGCAGACGGCGCATGTGTTCGATCCGTGGCGGGATCGTGCGTCGTTCGCGCAGGATCCACGGCAGCCCGGCGAACGTGCGCACGATCGCACGTTCGCGGCGCAGCAGCGGCAGCATGCGCACCGTATGCAGCCACGCGGCGGCGGCGGGCCATCTGAGCCACGCGGTCCACACCGCGTTGCGGGCGGCGGTGTGTGCGCGCGTCGTCCGGTCGCGCCGCGTCGACGGATGGTGATGGACGGTCAGGCCCGGCGCATACACGAGCCAGTGGCCGGCGCGATACAGGTCGAGCGCGAGCAGCGCTTCCTCGCCGCCGAGGAAGTAGCGCGGATGGTAGCCGCCGGCGCGCACGAACGCGTCGCGCCGGAATGCGGTCGCACCGGCCAGCAGCCCGAGGATCGGGCGGCCGGGCAGCGCGACCGGCGCGTCGAGCGGGCTGTCGGCCATCAGCCGGCAGGTCGGGTCCTCGCGCTCGTCGGGGCCGACCAGCACGCGTGCGGTGACGGCCGCGACGTGCGGATACGCGTCGAGCAGATTCGCGGCTTCGGCGATCGAGCCGGGCGCCCACCACGTGTCGTCGTCGCAGAACGCGACGTGGCGCGTGCGGGCCGCGGCGACGCCGAGATTGCGGCCGGCGGCGCCGAGATTGCCGGGCGCGTGCACGAGCGCGACATGCGGGTAGCGCTCGCGGATCAGCGTGGCCGTCTCGGCGTCCGCCGCGTTGTCGACGACCACGATCGCCGGCCGGTCGGGCAGCGCGGAAAGGTGGTCGAGCGTGCGCGCGAGTTCGGCCGCGCGCCGGCAGGTCAGCACGATCGCGGTCACGCGCGGCTCCCCCGGCGGCAGCGCGACGCGCGCGGGCGTTACGCGGACGTGACGTCGCATTCGAGCCGCCAGATCGTTTCGGGTTCGCGGAGAGCGGCACGCATATGAGGCTCGAGCAGCGTGACCTGGCTGGCATAGGCGTCGACGGCGGCGGCTTTCGCGGCGGCGCCGTCCGTCCCGCTGCCGGCCGGCGCGGCGACCGGATGCGCGAGCCAGCCGTGCTCGCGCCAGGCGGCCACGCGCTCGGCCATCAGCCCGTCGATGCGGCGGTAGGGCGCGTCCTCGTAGAAGCGCCAGACGCGCGACGCATCGTCGTCGCGCAGCAGGCGCAGCATGGCTTCGTGCACCTGCAGATGATCGCGGTGGAACAGGCCGGCCGGCGCGAGCACGCCGAAGCCCGGGTGGGCGTCGATCGTCGCGGCCACGCGTGTCGCGATCGCGATCGACGTAGTCGGCATGCCGTATTGATCGTCGAGGAAGTCGAGCCACACGGGGCGGGCGTCGAGCAGCGCGAGCGCGCGGCGGTCTTCGTCGCGGCGCGCGCGCATCGCTTCGTCGGCGTGGCGAAACCCCGCGCGGCGGTCCCACGGCGGCGCGGGCGTGCCGGGTGGCGGCATCCCCGCGAAGACGGTCACGACGATCGAGCCGGGCGCGTGCGCGAGCAGTTGCCCGCAACTGAAGACGGCATCGTCGAGATGCGGCGAGACGACGAGCCAGCGTGTCGGGTCGGGCATGGCGTGAAGATCTCCATCGTGAGCGGCCGGGCCGCCGGTGCGAATCGGCCAGCATGCGGGCCAGCACGCGCCGTGCCTGCCGGCGGCATCCGCGCCGGCCGCCGCCGACTGTCCCAGCAGGAGCGTGTCCGATGACCGAAATTGCACGGCCGCAGGCCGGAAATTACGCGACGGCCGTGATGCTGGTCGCGATCGCGACCGTGCTGCAGACGCTCGCGATCCGCTTCGGCGGCGTGAATCTGCCGTTCGTGTTGTATTACCCGCTGCTCGCCGGCGCCGCGTGGGTGACGTCGTTCCTGTTCGGCATCGTGTCGACGGTGGTCAGCGGGCTGCTCGTGTGGACGCTGTTCCTGTCCGATCCGGCTGCCTATACGGCGCCGCTGCCCGACCGGCTCGTGCAGCTCGGCACGTTCATGCTGATCGGGGCGCTGGTATGCGCGGTCGCGTCGATGCTGCATCGCACGCGCGTCACGAGCGATCGCGCGCGCCGACGCGAGGCCGCCGCGCGCCGGCGGCTCGAAGCCGTGCTGCGCGCGCTGCCGCACGGCGTGATCGCGACCGATCCGACGGGGCGGCTCACCTATCTGAACGCGGCCGCGGCCGAACTCGTCGGCTGCGAGCCGGACGAGGCGATCGGGCGACCGGTGCGCGATGTATTGCGGATCGTCGATCACGAAGGGCGCCGCGTGCAAACCACGCCGCTCGATCGCGCGCTCGGCGGGGCCGAGGCGACGTCCGACCGGCACTGGCTGCGGGCCGGCGACCACGATCCGGTGCCGATCGTCGCGGTCGCGTCGCCGATCGGCGACGCGGACGGCAACCTCGACGGCGCGGTGCTGCTGTTGCGCGATGCTGGCGCGGAGCGCGCGCGCGTGGACGCATCGCGGCTCCAGCAGGCGGTCGTCGAGGCGTCGCCGGACGCGATCGTCGGGATCGACGCCGACGGCCGCATCGCGAGCTGGAACCCGGCCGCGCGGCGGATCTTCGGCTACGACGAGGCCGACGCGCGCGGCCGCCGGCTCGACACGCTGATCGCACGGCGCTGGCTGCGGCTCAATCCGCTCGCCGAGACGTTCGACGCGATGCGCGAGCCGGTCGGGCCGGTCGAACTGCTGTGCGTGCGGCGCGACGGGCGGCGGTTTCGGGCGACGGTATCGGCGTGCCCGGTGCAGGGCGACGCGCGGGCCTGCGTCGCGCTGTCGCTGATACTGCGCGAAACCGGTGCGCAGCGCCGCCGCGACCTGCGGGCGCAGCGCTCGCTGCAAGGCGCCCGCGATGCGCTCGACCAGGCCGACACGTCGAATCGTCTGAAGGACGAACTGCTGGCCACGGTGTCGCACGAATTGCGTACGCCGCTGAACGTGATCTACGGGTGGATCGAGGTGCTGCGCAACACCGACGACCACGCGTTGCAGCATCAGGCGATCGACGCGATCGACCGCAGCGCGCGTTCGCTCACGCGGATGGTGGGCGACATCCTCGACGCGTCGTCGCTCGCGACCGGCAAACTGCGGCTCGATGCGACGCCGGTCGACGTCGTGCGGCTGTTCTCCGATCAGGTCGGCACGTTCCAGACCGCGGCGTCGTCGGCCGGCATCATGCTCGAATTCGACTGCGACGCCTCCGCGTGCATCGTGTCGGGCGACGCCGAGCGGTTGCGGCAGATGCTGTCGAATCTCATCTCGAATGCGATGAAATTCACGCCGGCCGGCGGCAGCGTGACGGTCCGGCTCGCGCGCGACGATGCGCATGCGGTTCTGACCGTCACCGATACCGGGCAGGGCATCGCGACGGAGTTCGTGCCATACGTGTTCGACATGTTCCGCCGCGCGGACGATTCGCCCGCGTCGCCGCGGCGGGGGCTCGGTCTCGGCCTGTCGATCGTGCGGCACATCGCGGAGCTGCACGGCGGCCGCGTGACCGTCGCGAGCGCGGGCCGCGATCGCGGCACGACGTTTACGGTGACGCTGCCGGCCGGGTGGCAGCCGGCCGGCGCGATGGCGTGGGGCATCGTGCAGGCGAGCGGCCGCCGCGACGCGCTCACGCTCGATACGCAGCGCATCCTGATCGTCGACGACGACGCGACCACGCGCGCGAGCCTCACGGCCGCGCTGACCACGCTCGGCGCGGCCGTCGCGATCGCGTCGTCGGGACGCGAGGCGCTCGCGATGGCGGCCGACATGCGCCCGACCGTCGTGCTGTCCGATCTCGCGATGCCCGACGGCGACGGCTTCTGGCTGCTGGAAGCGTTGCGGCGCGGCGCGCTGAACGGCGACGGCGGGCCGCCCGACGTGCGCGTGCTGGCCGTCACCGCGCACGCGGGCCTCGCCGACGAACGCCGCGCGCTGGAGGCGGGCTTCGACGGCTACCTGTGCAAGCCGGTCGACGTGCGCGAACTGGCCCACAAGATCGCGCACGTGACGAAGCGCGACGGCTGACGCGTTTCGTCCAGCGGCGGCCGGCCGCCCGTCAGGTGGTCGGTGCCGGCCGGTTCTGCGTATGGACCTGCGCGAGCAGATGCGACGCGATCCGCGTGCTGCGCACGAGATCGCCGGGCGTGTGGTGCGTGACCTGGCGTTGAATGAAGTACCGCGCGGTGTGCGCGAGCCCGTTCGCGAGCGTCGTCGTCGCGCGCCAGCCAAGCCGCTTCTGCGCGGCGGCGAGATTCGGCCGCCGCTGGCGCGGATCGTCGGCCGGCAGCGGTCGGAACTCGATCGGCACCGTCGCACCGACGATTCGTACGACTTCCCGCGCGACGTCGATCATCGCGATCTCGACGTCGCTGCCGAGGTTGACCGGCTCGCTCGCGTCGCCCGCTTCGTCCATCAGCCGGATCAACGCGTCGACCATGTCGTCCACGTAGCAGAACGAGCGCGTCTGCTTGCCGTCGCCGTAGACGGTCAACGGCTGTTCCGCGAGCGCCTGCGTGACGAAGTTCGACACGACGCGCCCGTCGGCCGGATGCATGCGCGGGCCATACGTATTGAAGATCCGCGCGATCCGCACGTCGACGCCGTACTGGCGGTGATAGTCCGCGAACAGCGTCTCCGCGCAGCGCTTGCCTTCGTCGTAGCACGCGCGGATGCCGGTCGGATTGACGCGGCCGCAATAGTGCTCGTCCTGCGGATGCACGTCGGGGTCGCCGTACACCTCGCTCGTCGATGCCTGCAGGATGCGCGCCTTCACGCGTTTGGCGAGGCCGAGCAGGTTGATCGCGCCGTGCACGCTGGTCTTCGTCGTCTGGACGGGGTCGCGCTGGTAGTGAACGGGCGACGCCGGGCATGCGAGGTTGTAGATCTCGTCCACTTCGACGTAGAGCGGAAACGTCACGTCGTGCCGCATCAGCTCGAAGTTCGGCGCATCGAGCAGGTGCGCGATGTTGTCCTTCGTGCCCGTGTAGAAATTGTCGACGCACAGCACGTCGTGGCCCTCCGTCACGAGGCGCTCGCACAGATGCGAACCGAGAAAGCCGGCGCCGCCGGTGACGAGGACGCGTTTTCGATCGTAGCCCTTCATTACGTATTCTCCTTGCGGTGTGCGAGCACGCCTTGCGTGGTGCCGACCGGCGTGCGCCGGCCGGTGGCCGCCGACGTGCCGGCGCGCTGCGCGCGGGCGACGTCGCGGTAGATGTCGACGAGCCGGTCGGCGACGCCTTGCCAGGTGTAGAAGCGGTGTGCGCGCAGGTAGCCGGCGCGGCCGAGCGCCGCGCACAGGTCCGGTTGCGCGCGCAGTTGCACGAGGCGCGCGGCCAGCGCGGCCGGGTCGCGAGGCGGCACGAGATAGCCGGTGGCGCCGTCGTCGACGGTCGTGCGGATGCCGCCGACGTCGCTGCCGATCACCGGCGTCGCGCATGCCATCGCCTCGACCGGCGTGATGCCGAACGGCTCGTACCACGGCGTCGTCACGAACACGTCGGCCGCGCTGTAGTACAGGTGCAGCGCGTCGCGATCGCGCCGGCCGACGAAGGTCACGCGGTTCGCGATGCCGAGTGCGTGCGCGAGGGCGGCGAGCCGCGCGAGTTCCGGGTCGCGCGCGGGGTCGGGCGTGGGCTGGCTGCCGCCGACCACGTACAGGTGCGTCGGCCGTTGCGGATCGCGCGGCATGCGCGCGAGCGCGTCGATCACGGTATCGATGCCCTTGCGCGGCACGAGGCGGCCCAGTTGCAGTATGACGAATGCGTCCTGCGGCCAACCCAGGCGTGCGCGCGCATCGACGCGCGGCACCGGCCGGAATTCCCGCGCGTCGAAGCCGCACGGCACGATCTCGATACGTGCGGTGTCGGCGCGATAGTGCGTCGTCAGGTCGAGCGCGTCCTGCGGGCATTCGGCGATCAGGCGGTCCGAGCGGCGCGCGAGCGTGTCCTCGATCGCGAAGCGCGCGTCGGGGAAGCCGTCGGCCGTGCCCTGGTGCAGCCGCCGCACGCGGCCGAGCGCATGGAACGTCATGACGAGCGGGATGCCGAGCGCTTTTTTCACGCGCAGCGCGGCGTCGCCGGACATGAAGAAGTTCGCGTGCATCACGTCGACGGGGTCGGGCTCGCGCCGCATGCGCGCGATCATGTACTGCGCGAACTCGCCCATGTACGGCAGCAGCCGCTCCTTGGGCACGTCGGTCGGCGGCCCGGCCGGCACGTGGATCACGCGCATGCGCGGGCCGATCGGCACGACTTCCGGCAAGTGCGGATTGTCGCAGCGCGTGTAGACGTCGACGTCGAGGCCGCGCTCCGCGAGCTGCTTCGCGACGTTCGCGACATAGATGTTCTGGCCGCCGGCATCGACGCCGCCGATCACCCCCAGCGGCGATGCATGTTCACTGATCAACGCGATTCTTTGCATGGTCTTGCTCCCGATATCGGGGCCGCGCACACGGGCCGCCGTTACCCGTCGCTCGGCAATCGGCATGCCCGCTGCATTGCGGGGAAAACCGCTTCCCCGTGTGCCGAAAAAATTACAACGCGTTGGATGAAAGGGCGTCTGATCGCGCTGGCGTGCATGCATGCGGCGCACGCGGCGCGGCACGCGACTTGCGCGGCTCCCGTTCACCTGCCGGCGCGTCCGGCTTGACGAAAAGGAGGTCACGATGAAGGTATCCCAGCTACCAGCCCGCTCCCCGCGAATCCGCCGTCAACGCGCGCTGCGCACCGGCATGGCGGTCGCGATCGCCGCGGCCACCGCGTGCATGGTCGTCGCGCCGAACGCGGTCGCCGCCGGCGACGACGGCGCCGCGTCGTCGTCGACGTCGTCGTCGCGTTCGAGCACCGGCACGAAAATCCGCGACGCGACGATCACGACCAAGGCGAAGGCCGAGCTCGTCGGCACGAGCGGCCTGTCGGCCGGCGACATCCACGTGAAGACCCGGCACGGCACCGTGACGCTCACCGGCAGCGTGCCCGACGAGCAGCAGCGCACGCAGGCCGTCGGCGTCGTCAAGCAGGTCGACGGCGTGCAGGACGTGCGCGACCAGTTGACCATCCGGCCCAAATAACCGCGCGTCGACCGTCACAGGAGTCCAGCGATGAACTGCATGCTCAAACCGGTCGGCGAACAGACGATCGTGATTACCGGCGCGACGAGCGGCATCGGTCTCGTCACCGCGCGCAAGGCGGCGCGGCGGGGCGCGAAGCTCGTGCTGTTCGCACGCAACGAGGACGCGCTGAACACGCTGTGCGAGGAAATCCGCCAGCACGGCGGCCTCGCGGTGCCGGTCGCCGGCGACGTCGGCAACATCGAGGATCTGCAGCGCGCGGCCGCGACGGCGGCCGATACGTACGGCGGCTTCGACACCTGGGTCAACAATGCCGGTGTGTCGATCTTCGGGACGGCGGCCCAGGTGCCGCTCGAGGATCAGCGCCGGCTGTTCGACACCAACTACTGGGGCGTCGTGCACGGCTCGCTCGTCGCGGCCGACCATTTCCGGCGCAAGAGCGATTTCCACGGCGGCGCGATCATCAACATGGGCAGCGAGGCATCCGACGCGCCGGTGCCGCTGCAAAGCGCGTACGTCGCATCGAAGCACGCGGTGAAGGGCTTCACCGATTCGCTGCGACTCGAGATGGAGGCCGACCACCTGCCGGTTTCCGTCACGCTGATCAAGCCGGCCGCGATCGACACGATGTTCGTGATGCACGCGAAGAACTACATGAACGTCGAGGCGAAGCTGCCGCCGCCGATCTACGACCCCGACCTGGTGGCCGACGCGATCCTGTTCGCGGCCGCGCATCCGCGCCGCACGCTGTTCGTCGGCGGCGCCGCGAAGTTCACGTCGGCGAGCGCGTACCACGCGCCGCGCCTGTTCGATCGCGTGGCGGCCACGCTGTTCTCGCGCGGCCAGCGCACGGTGCGGCCCGCGCGGCCGCGCGACGACAACGCGCTGTACGACTCGCGCCATGCGCTGCACGAGCGCGAAGGCATGGAAGGCCCCGTGCTGCGCAGCTGTGCGTACAACACGGTGGTGCAGCGGCCGAAGGTTGCCGGCGCGGTCGCGCTCGGCGCGGCGGCGCTGATGTTTGCCGCGTTCGCGCGCGCACGCCGTCCGTCCGCGTGATTTTCGTTCATTTTCCAAGGAGGCTTTCATGACATCCCGACAACATACGGGCCACGAATACAGCCACTCGCGTGCGCACGAAGGCGAGCGCACGCAGCAGGACCACGACAAGGGCGGCCATCAGACGGGCCACGGCAAGCCGCCGAGCCCCGTCGACGTGCAGAAGGCGCTCAAGGGCATGGACTACCCGGCGAGCAAGTCCGACGTCGTGCAGTGCGCGGAACGCGCGCATGCGGACCGCGAGGTGCTCGACATGCTGCGCAAGATCCCGGAGCGCGAGTACGACACGCCCGCATCGGTATCGAAGGAACTCGGGCGGCTGATGTAAGTGCCGTCCCGTCGCGCCGCGTGCGCGAGCGCGCGGCGCACCCATCACGAGGAGCACGACCATGGCGATGATCGTCGCAGGCCGTTTCACGACGTTCGATGAAGCGGAAGGTGGGGCGCGTCACCTCTACGAGCGCGCGTTCGGGCCCGACGACGTGTCGATCTTCTTCCTGAACCCCGGCGGCCAGCACGCGCGCTTCCCGATCGGCGGCGACGTCTATGCCGACACGGCGGCGAAACCGGGCGGGCGCGGCGCGATGATCGGCGCGATTCGCGGGCTGCTGATCGGCGGCGTCGCCGGATTGATCGTGTATGCGGTCGGCCTGCGCTACTGGTTCGTGCCGGCCGCCGGCGCGCTGGCCGGCGCCTATCTCGGCGCATTCGGCGGCGCGCTCGGCCGGATGCGAGGCGAGCAGGCCGAAGGCAAGGGCACGCTCGCGCAGAGCGAAACCGGCGTGATCCTCGCCGCGCGCGTGACGCCCGACACCGCGACGGCCGCCGAAGACGTGCTGCGCGCGACCGGCGCGAAGTCGATCGAGCGCGTCGAGGGCGACTGGCAGAACGGCGAATGGCGCGATTTCGATCCGGTGCGCCGGCCCGACGAAGCGCCATCCGACGTGCCGCGCTGAATACGCCCTTTTTTCCAAGCGCTTGCAAAGCACACCGTCGAAACCCGGCCGGCGCGCGCGGGCCGGCGTGCGCCGCGCGTGGCACGCCGCTTGCGCAGCATCGACGGCATTCGTTCAAGGAGGAACACATGACCACCGCACAGACTCCACCGCCGCAGAAACAGTCGCATCAGCCGGGCACCGAGCGCGACATGCACCCGAAGCCGCGCGACGAGGCGGCCGACTACGTCGGCAGCGGCAAGCTCGCGGGCAAGGTCGCGCTGGTGACGGGCGGCGACAGCGGGATCGGCCGCGCCGTGGCGATCGGTTTCGCGAAGGAGGGCGCGGACGTCGCGATCGTCTACCTGAAGGAATCCGACGATGCCGCGCACACGAAGAAGCTGATCGAGCAGGCCGGACGGCGTTGCGAGGCGATCGCATGCGACGTCGGCGATCGCCGGCAGGCGCGCGACGCGGTGGCGCGCACGGTCGAGCGGCTCGGCCGGCTCGACGTGCTCGTCAACAACGCAGGCGAGCAGCATCCGCAGCCGGGCATCGAGGACGTGTCCGAGGAGCAGCTCGAACGCACGTTCCGCACGAACGTGTACGGCATGTTCTTCTGCACGCAGGCGGCGCTGCCGCACATGAAGCAGGGCGGCCGCATCGTCAACACGGCGTCGGTCACCGCGTATCACGGCAGTCCGAAGCTGCCCGACTACTCGGCGACCAAGGGCGCGATCGTCGCGTTCACGCGCTCGCTGTCGATCGAACTGGCCGAGCGCGACATCCGCGTGAACGCGGTCGCGCCGGGGCCGATCTGGACGCCGCTGATTCCGTCGACGTTCACGCCCGAGCAGGTCGAGAAATTCGGCTCGAACGTGCCGCTCAAGCGGCCGGGCCAGCCGGACGAACTGATCGGCTGCTACGTGCTGCTCGCCTCGGAAGGCGCGAGCTACATGACCGGGCAGACGCTGCACCCGAACGGCGGCTCGATCGTCGGCGGTTGATGGCCGTTTCCACGCAAGTACCAGGAGAAAGCAGATGAGACAACCCAACTGGACGATCGCGGCGCTCGCCGCCGGCGTGCTCGCGGTGTCGGCGCCCGCCCGCGCGCAGATGCCGAGCGAGCCGCCCGCGTCGAATTCGCATGTGCCGGGCGGCGTGATCAATCCGTCGTCGGGCGCGGGCGCCGCGGGCGACCCCGGCATCGCGAAAGCCCCGAAGGGCGCCGACGCGGAATTCGTCGACAAGGCCGCGATGGCCGGCAAGGCGGAAGTGCAGGCCAGCCAGCTCGCGCTGAAGCAGGCGCAGTCGGCCGACGTGCGGGCGTTCGCGAAACGGATGGTCGCGGACCACGGCAAGGCGAACGCGAAGCTCAGTGAGATCGCCGCGCGCAAGGGCATGAAGCCGCAGGTCGACACGATCTCGGACCCCGACGTGGAGGCGCTGCGCGGCAAGCGCGGGCACGACTTCGACACCGCGTATCTCGCTGCGGCCGGCCCCGATGCGCACAGGAAGGCGGTCGCGTTGTTCGAAGACGAAGCGCGCGACGGCAAGGACGCGCAACTGCGCGCGTTCGCGAAATCGACGCTGCCGACGCTCAAGCATCACCTGAGCATGGCGGAGACGGTCGCACGCAAGGTGGGCGCGCAATAACGCGCGCCCGGTTCCACCCCTGGGCCGCACGTGCGGCCCGCTTTTTCGGAGAAGCAGTCATGGCCCAACGGCAATCGAAGCACGAAGGTATCCTCGAACTGCTCTGCCAGGCATACGAGACCGAGCTTGGCGGCGCGCAGATCTACGAGGCCGCGCTCCAGTGCGCGACCGACGAGGACCTGCACAAGGAATGGGAGAAGTACCATCGGGAGACGCTGCATCACCAGGAGGTGCTGCGCAAGGTATTCGAAACGCTCGGCCTCGACCCGGATACGCAGTCGCCGGGGCGCGCCGCGGTGGCGGCGACCGGCAAGTCGCTGGTGCAGGTGATCGAGCAGGCGAAGAAGCAGGCCGACCCGGCGGTCGCGCAGGTCGTCGCGGCCGAATGCGTGGTGCTGGCCGAATCCAAGGACCACCTGAACTGGGAGCTGATCGGCTACGCGGCCGATCAACTGCCCGACAGTAACGCCGCGAAGGTGTTGAAGGCCGCGCACGATGAAGTCGAGGCCGACGAAGATCATCACCTGTATCACACGCGTGGCTGGGCGCGCGAGATGTGGATCGAGTCGATGGGCTTCAAGGCGGTGCTTCCGCCGCCGGAGGAAGTGAAGAAGGTGGAGTCCGCCGCCGATGCGGCGCGTGCCGAGCGCTCGCGCGGCAAGATGATGTAATATCGCGGGCCAAGCGGGCGGCGCGGCCGCCCGCTTGCTGGTCGAGAAGGTTGCGCACGCAACCTCGTTCATCTCCGTTCCGTCGATCACGTCAGCAGATCGACGATCATCGTGGCCACCGCCGCCGCCATCAGCACGACCGCCAGCCAGCCGAACAGTTTCGACACCGGCCCGCTGCCGGGCTGGCCGGCCGCATCGCGCTTGCGCGACAGCAGCATCACCAGCACGAGCATCGGCACCGCCGCGATGCCGTTGAGCACCGCGCTCCAGTACAACGCGCGGATCGGGTCGATCGGGCCGAAGCAGATCGCGATGCCGACGATCACGCACAGCGCCAGCACCGTGTAGAACGCGGGCGCGCGCTTCACGGGCTCGTTCAGCCCTTCGCGGAACCGCCACGCTTCCGCGCACCCGTAGGCAGCGCTGCCCGCGAACGCGGGAATCGCGAGCAGCCCGCAGCCGACGATGCCGAACGCGAATACGAGAAACGCGGCTTCGCCGGCGATCGGCCGCAATGCCTCCGCGGCCTGCGCGGTGCTGCCGATGTCGTGCCGGCCGCGCGCGAAGAAGACGGCCGAGCCGATCACCATGATGCAGAACGACACCGCGTTGGTGACGATCATGCCGGTCCACGTGTCGAACGTGATGCGCCGCTCGGTCTCGCGGCGCGTGCTGCGCTCGCCGTCCTGTTGCTCGGCCGTGGTTTCCTCGACTTCGAGCGCGGCTTGCCACACGAACAGGTACGGGCTCAGCGTCGTGCCGAGCACGGCGACCGCGGTGGTCGCATACGCATGCGTGAACGCGATCTGCGGCAGCACGATCGCATGCAGCAGGCCGGCCCAGTCGATGTGCACGAAGCCGAGTTCGAGCACGTACGCGATCAGGCCGAGCGTCATCCATTTCAGCCAGCGCGCGTAGCGTTCGTACGACAGCAGCACCTGCAACGCGAGCGACGCGATCCCGTAGAGCGGCGCATACCAGTAGCTGCGGCCGCCGACGACGAGCGCCGTCGCATCGCCCATCGCCGCGAGATCCGCGCCGACGTTCACGACGTTGACGATCACGACCATCACGATCAACGTCTTCGCGACGCGATCGGAAAAGTGCTCGCGGATGCCGGCCACGAGCCCTTCGCGATTGCGCCGGCCGATGAATGCCGACGCGAGCTGCACCGCGACCATCATCGGCAGCGTGACAACGATCATCCACAGCATGTTGAAACCGAACTGGCTGCCGGCCTGCGCGTAGACGGCGACGTTGCTCGGATCGGCGTCCGACGCGCCCGCGAGCAGGCCGGGGCCGAGCCGCCGGTACCACGGCTTCGCGGCGGGCGGCGGCGCTTCGGCCGCCGGCCGCGCGCCTTCGTCGAGTCCGCTCATCCGGCGTCCCCGTGCGACGGACGGCCGCCGCCGTGGCGCCGCTCGCGCGCGAGGCGCGACGCCGTGCGCAATGCGTCCACCAGTGTGCGGTAGGCGTGTTCGCGGGAATCGGCGCCGCGCGTGCGCAGCACGTACGACGGATGATAGGTGGCGACGACGAGCCGGCCGTCCTCGGTGCGCACCGGCGCGCGCGTGCGCTCGAGCGTCGCGTCGTTGTCCTGCAGCACCGCGCGCAGCGCCGTCGCGCCGAGCGCGACCACCACGCGCGGCTGTACGGCTTCGAGCTCGCGCTCGAGCCAGTAGTGGCACGCGGCCACTTCGCGCTGCGCGGGCGTCTTGTGCAGCCGCCGCTTGCCGCGCGGCTCCCATTTGAAGTGCTTGACCGCATTCGTCAGGTAGACGTGCGAGCGTTCGATCCCGGCTTCGTCGAGTGCGCGATCGAGCATGCGGCCGGCCGCGCCGACGAACGGCAGGCCCGCGCGGTCCTCCTGGTCGCCCGGCTGCTCGCCGACCAGCATGATCGGCGCGTCGACGGGCCCGGCGCCCGGCACGGGCTGCGTCGCGTGTTCCCACAGCGTGCAGCGGCGGCACGCGCCGAGCGTGGCCGGCGTATCGTCGTCGGTCGGCGGCGGCGTGGATGCCGGGCGCGCGGGCGGTTTGCGCGTCATGCGGCGCCCCTGGCCCGGGCCGGGCAAGCGGCGCGCCGCGGTTGCGCGGAACATGCCGGCGCGCGTGCTGCCGCACGGGCGGAGGGAAGAGCGGGCGCGGGAAGCCGCATCGTGCGCACGAAAGACTCCTGTGTCGGCGATGCGAAAGAGACAGCAACCGGCATGCCGCACTCGGTCGATATGGGCGCGCGCCTTGCTTGGCAAACCGGTCCAACGACAGGAGAAGCACGATGCAACCCGACCCCGGCGACGATCCGGCCGCCGACGACGTGCTGCTGTGGCGCGCGCCCGACAGCGTGCCGCGCCGCCCGCGCCGCGTGCTGGTCGTCGACGACTATCGCGAAGCGGCCGATGCGCTGCGCCTGCTGCTGGAGGCGCGCGGCTTCGAGTGCCGGGTTGCCGACGATCCGTTCGCGGTGTGCGACGTCGCGCGCGACTGGCAGCCGTTCGCGGTCGTGCTCGACATCGCGATGCCGGGCCTCGACGGGCTGCAACTCGCGGCGCGACTGCGCGGCGATCCGCAAACGGCCGACATGCTGCTGGTGGCGTGCAGCGGGCTCGCGTCGCGGCGGGATCAGGAACAGGCGAAGGAAGCCGGCTTCGACGCGCATTGCGCGAAGCCGCTGACGCCGCACCGGCTGCTGGGCTACCTCGAATCGGCAAGCGGCGGTGCCGCGAAGCCGGACGGGGACGTTACACGCCCCTTGTAAAAAGGCGGGCGGCGCGCGGGGTGCGGCACCTGCCGGCACGGCCCGGCGGACAAAAAAACGCCCCGCGCGGAGCGGGGCGTGTCGCATCAAAGGCGCCGGCGCTGCGGCGCCACGTCGTGGCGCGCTCAGTGGCGGCCGCGCGGATCGTTCAGGTCCTCGGTCGGGTCGGTGAGCCCGAGCTCGTCGCCGGCACTCCAGTACGGTGTGCTGCCGTAGAACTCGTGCAGCGGCTCGGCCCATTGCGGATCGGCCATCGCCGGCCAATGGTCCTTGTCGAACCCCGGCGCGTTGCGGATCCGCTCGGACGACACCGACAGCAGGAAGCACTTGCGCTCGGTGTCGAGCGTCAGCGCGCTCCACGGAATGGCGTGCAGCTTGTCGCCGATGCCGAGGATGCCGCCGCTCGACAGCACCGCATACGCGATGCGGCCGGAGCGCACGTCGAGCATGATGTCCTTGATCTTGCCGACGTCGTCGCCGTCGGTCGTATAGACCTTGTCGCCTTCCAGCGTATCGGCCGCCATCACGTCGGGGCCGGGGCCGGCCGCCGTCGCGGCGCCCTTGCCGATGATGCGGGTCTGACCTTGATTGGAAGTCTGCATGGTTTCCTCCAGGCTGCGTGGGGCGCGACCGTGCCCGGGGCGGGCCCTGCGGGTCGCGCGGGGTGGGCAGGGCGAAGCGGGAATCGCTTCGTCACGTCTGCTTCGGTTGCGACACGCCTTCGAGCGTGTTCGCCACGTCGTCGCGCTCGGGGCTCGCCGTGCGCGTCGCGATGTCGGCGAGCGACAGCATGCCGACCAGTCGCTTGTCGTGATCGACGACGGGCAGCCGGCGCAGTTGCGCGTCGGCCATGTAGTGCTGGATCTCGTCCAGCGAATCGTCGTCGAAGCACCATTCGATCGGGCCGGACGCCACCTCGTGGATTCGCGTCTCCGGCGGCTTGCCAGCCGAGATCGCGCGCACCGCGAGATCGCGGTCCGTCACCATCCCGACCAGCCGGTTGTTGTCGCACACGGGCAGCGCGCCGATGTCGTAGCGCTCCATCAGTTGGGCGGCGTGACGGATCGAGTCGGTCGGCGAGATCCGCACGACGTCCTGCGACATGATTTCGTTGACGCGATGCATGCAATTCTCCTTGCGGGTAGGTGTAGCAGTGTGTAGCAATGGGCCGATGCGGCCGCCGGATTCAGCAATGCACATGCCGTGCGCGCGGCCGCCGCGTCACGCGTCATCGCGATCGCGTTTGTCCTGCCACGGCCCGTCGTCGTGCGTGCCGGGCGGCGTGTCGGGTTCGATGCGCGTCACGCCGCCCGTCGCGGGCGCATCGCTCGCCGGAAACGTGTCCTCGAGCTGCTTGTCGATGTGACGTTCGGAATGGCGCGTGCGCGTGCGGTCCTGATCCTTCAGCGGCGGTTGCGGGTCGGGCTGCCGCTCGTGCGCCGGTGCGTTCTGGCCGGGCCGGGTCGAATCCTTCATGACGGTGCTCCGTATCGGTGACGATGATGCGCCAGTGTCGCAACCGGCGTTCCCGGTTCGCCCCCCCCGGCACGCGACTTGCCGCAGCGAGGCAGACGACCATGACGACGCAGGCGCGACGGCGTGTCTGCTGCGCACACATCAAGCGGAGGCACGACGATGATTCCGAAACGACGACCAGGCGTGCGCTATGAGATCAACGTATGCGGGGGCGGATTCGATTCGGTGAAAAGCCATTTCGATACGTGGAAGCGCGAGCCGCTGATCTACCGCCCCGAGCGCCGGATGTTCGAAGGCAAGGCCGACGTGCGGCCGCTCGGCGACGAGACGTTCGGCGCGACCGAGCCCGCACGCTTCGCGCTGCAGCGGGCGTGCGAGCCGTCGGATCCGTACGCACTCGCCGCGCGCGTGCGCGACGACGGCCGCGAGCTGTGGCTGGTGATGGCGGCCTATGACGCGTAGCGGCGCGCTTGCAAGATTTTCAGCGAACGGTGTAGCGAAGGCATGGCGCTTCGCGCCGGACTGCGTACCGCGTATCCGCCCGCGTATCGATTCCCGCGCGGTCCCCGTGCGATCTCCGTGTGCGGGCGGCCCGGCCGCACGGCATGCGGTTTGCGAATCCTCGCCATGCGGCTGTCGCGCCGATCCCGACCGAATCCCGCAACGATGGAATTGCCGATGAAAAACGAACCCGCGCAGTGGCTGCAACGGCCCGAACCGCCGCTTCCCGACATCGAGCCGGACCCCGAGCCGCCCGACCCCGACGACGTGCCGCCGGACATGCCCGAGCCGTACCGGCAGCCGGAGGGCGATCCGCCCGGGCATGCGCCGCCGGAACGCGATCCGCCGTCGCGCGATCCGCCGTCGCGCGAGCCGCCGGTGCGGGCGCCGCCGGTGAGCGCGGCGCCGCGAACGACACCGGCAAGGGAGGGCCTGCGATGAGCATCCGCGTGAAACCCGGCCTGCTGCGCGACATCGCCGAAACGCTGGGCCGGCATTTCGAGGCGCGCGCGATCCCGTTCCATGTCGAGGAGCAACCGGCCGGCGCATTGCATATCGGCTTTCGCGTCGACGGCCATCCGGCGTCGCTGACCGTGACGTTCGACGGCGATGCATTCGCCGCGCTCGAACGGGCCGACGTCGGCCGGCAACGCGGCACGCTCACGCGCGTCGCGGCCGAATTCGACACGATGATGGCGCGCCGCGCACCGACCGCGTACGCGGGCGATTTCCATTTCAACCGGCTCTGAGCCGCGCCGCCACGGCGCGGCCCGCAGCCATGGGAGGAGCATTCGATGAACACGATCCAGACGATCCGCGTGGGCGCGTGTGCGTTGGCCGCCGCGTGCGCGCTGGGCGCATGCACGCAACCGGCCGGCGGCCCGTACGGCACGCGCGCGGCGCCGCCCGCGCCGCCCGACGGCCGCGGCGCGCAATCGACCACGACGATGCCGGACGCGAACACGCGCTACGACACGCGTCCGTCGCCGGGCAACACGATGCCGCCGGGCGCGACCGTCGGCCAACCGGTCGACGCACCGCCGCCCGGCCCGAACGGCACGCAGGGCGATCGGCCGCTGCCGGGCACGCCGCCGCCGATGCAGTACTGACAGGATGTTGCGGTGTGGCGCCGCGCCACGGCATGCGGCACCGCGATGCGGCCGGGGCAACGCGATGGCGAATCCGCACGCGCATCCGGCGCCATCGGCCCGAATCGTCGACCGCTTTACTCGACCGGTCGTAGGGCGACCGCATCGATGCGAAAGAGGACGGGCAGTCAGCCCAGGGCGGGGCCGCGTTTGCCCGAGCGAAATACGTGCCCCCAAACTTGCCCCGGCCTTGTAAAAAAGCAGGCTCCGGCGCGGGGCGACACGGGGTGCGAACCCCCGAGAGCCGCGCCCTGCCGCGCTTCGCGCGGCTGGCACGGATGCTGCATGACGTTCGGTAGAAGACACACCCGAACCGAACCGTCAGGAGGCTTTTGATGCCCGTCTCGCTTGCGCTGCAGATGCGACAGCATCTCGCACTCACGCCGAGGCTTCAGCAGTCGCTGCGGCTGCTGCAGTTGTCCTCGCTCGAATTTCAACAGGAATTGCGTCAGGCGCTCGACATGAACCCGTTTCTCGAAGACGGCCCGGGCGACGACGAAACCGCTGCCGCCACCCCCGAGCAACCGACCGAAGCGGCCGTGCCTGAAACGGCGCCCGAGCGCGACGAAATCCGCCCGCCGGACGGCGAGGTGCCGTTTACCGCCGCGCCCGCGCCGCGCGGCACGAGCCGCCAGGGCGACGACACCGACGGGCTGTCGCCCGGCGAATGGATGGCCGCCGAGCCGTCGCTGCATCAGCAACTGCACGATGCGCTGCGGCTCTATCCGCTCAACAAACGTGATCGCGAGGCCGCGCGCCTCGTGATCGATGCGCTCGACGACGACGGCTACCTGCGGCAGGAACTCCCTGAACTGCTGGTCGCCGCCGATCCCGCGTGGCTGCTGTCGGAGCAGGATCTGGCGGTCGCGCTGCGGCTCGTGCAGATGCTCGACCGGCCGGGTATTGCCGCGCGTTCGTTATCCGAATGCCTGGTGCTGCAACTGGACGCGATTCCGGCCGGCACGCCGGCGCTCGCGGAAGCGAAAGCGATCGCGCGCGAGCATCTGGAGCGGCTCGCGCGCCGCGAGACGGCCGAAATCCAGCGGCGCCTCGGCTGCAATCAGCAGACGCTGCAGGCCGCCTGCGCGCTGGTGCGCGGGCTCGACCCGCGCCCCGGCAATCACTACGGCAGCACGCGCGGCGACTACGTGGTGCCCGACGTGATCGTGCGTCAGGTGCGCGACGAGTGGATCGTCACGATCAATCCGGCCGTGCTGCCGCGTGCGCGGTTGCACGAGCGCTATGCGACGCTGTTCGCGCAGTCGAGCGGCGAGCGCGATTCGCCGCTCGGCCAGCAATTGCAGGAAGCGCGCTGGCTGATCCGCAACGTGCAGAAGCGCTTCGACACGATCCAGCGCGTGGGCGAATGCATCGTCGCGCGGCAGCGCGATTTCTTCCGCTACGGCGAGATCGCGATGAAGCCGCTCGTGCTGCGCGACATCGCGGAGGAACTCGACCTGCACGAATCGACCGTCTCGCGCGCGACCGGCAACAAGTACATGGCCACGCCGCACGGCACGTTCGAGTTCAAGCATTTCTTCCCGCGCAAGCTCGAGGCGGCTGGCAAGGGCGTGTGCTCGGCCTCCGCCGCGAAGGTGCTGATCCGCGACATGATCGCGGCCGAGCGGCATACCGATCCGCTATCCGACGTCGCGCTCGCCGAAAATCTCGCGGGCCGCGGCATTCTTCTTGCGCGTCGGACGGTGACCAAGTATCGCCAGGCGATGAAGATTCCGCCGGCCGACCTGCGGCGCCGCGACGCCGCGTGACGGCCTCATTGTTCCAACCATGCGCGCGCCGTCCGTCGCGTCGGCTCGCGCCAACGAGAGGAGCGCAATCATGCCAGCCAAATCCCAGGCGCAGCAGCGCGCCGCAGGGGCCGCGCCGTCGGCCAAGCGCGGTGACACGAAAATGAAGGATCTGAAGCCGCCGTCGAAATCGATGGCCAAGTCGATGAGCGAGAAAGAGCTCGAGAAAATGGCTTCCACGCCCACGCACGGCAAACCGAAACACAAGCACGATGCGTGAGCGCCGCCGACGTTTAGTGACGACCGCTGTCATCCAGGAGGGTTCCATGCTTCGATACGCCATCATCTTCTTCGTCATCGCGATCATCGCGGCGGTGTTCGGGTTCGGCGGCATTGCCGCCGGCGCGGCCGAGATCGCGAAGATCCTGTTCTACATCTTCGTCGTGATCTTCCTGGTCACGCTGTTGCTGGGGGTCGTGCGCCGATGACGGTCGCGCCCGACCGGTCGCGGCGCGTCGCGGAACTCGAGCACGCGTTCGCGATCGGCTTTCCGTCGCAGTCGACCGTCGTCGTTCACGAGGACGACGCGTCGGGCCGGCTGACGATCCACGTATCGTGGGTGCGCGTGCCCTCCGACGAGGATGCGCGCGAATGGCGCTGCACGGTCGACATGCGGTTCGATGCGGACGTGATCGAGCGCTACGCGCAGCTCGACACGGCCGACCGGCTGCGCGTGCGCACGCAACTGTGCGACCGCGCGCGGCGCGCGGTGGACGAGCACAAGCCGCGCGTCGAGGATGCCGTGATCGAATGCAACGTGGCGCTCGACGTGACGGCCGTCGAATTCGACGCGGCGCTGCGCGCGCCCTGACGCCGCCGGTCCGCGGCCGCTCATCGGCCGCCGGGCCGGCTTTCCCCGCCGTCCGCACGCGCGCGCCGCGGCGCGCCGGCGTGCATGGCGGCTCCCCATTCGAATACCAAGAGGACACCTGACGATGACGAATCCCCCATCCGCCGGCAAGACGCCCCCGACGCAGCCGCACGACAGCGCGAAGTCGCGCCAGCTCGAAGCGAACCGTGCGCGGCCCGACGGCGAGGCGTTGCGCACCAACCAGGGCGTGCGGATCGCCGACAACCAGAATACGCTGCGAGGCGGCGCGCGCGGCCCGTCGCTGCTCGAAGACTTCATCATGCGCGAGAAGATCACGCATTTCGATCACGAGCGCATTCCGGAGCGCGTGGTGCACGCGCGCGGCTCGGGCGCGCACGGCGTGTTCCGCGTCTACGAGCCGATGGCCGACTACACGAAGGCCGCGTTCCTGCAGGACCCGGCCGCCGAAACGCCGGTGTACGTGCGCTTCTCGACCGTGCAGGGGCCGCGCGGGTCGGCCGACACCGTGCGCGACGTGCGCGGCTTCGCGGTGAAGTTCTATACCGAGGAAGGCAACTACGACCTCGTCGGCAACAACATGCCGGTGTTCTTCATCCAGGATGCGATCAAGTTTCCCGACTTCGTGCATGCGGTGAAGCCCGAGGCGCCGAACGAGATGCCGACCGGCGCGTCCGCGCACGACACGTTCTGGGATTTCGTGTCGCTGGTGCCGGAAACCACGCACATGGTGCTGTGGCTGATGTCGGATCGCGCGCTGCCGGCGAGCTATCGCGCGATGGACGGCTTCGGCGTGCACACGTTCCGCTTCGTGAACGCGGCCGGCGTCGAGCGTTTCGTGAAATTCCACTGGCGGCCCGTGAGCGGCGCGTATTCGCTGCTGTGGGACGAGGCGCAGCGCATCGCCGGCCACGACCCGGATTTCAACCGGCGCGACCTGTGGATGGCGATCGAGCGCGGCGACTATCCGGAGTTCGAGCTCGGCGTGCAGATGATCGATCCGGCCGATGCCGACAAATTCGACTTCGACCTGCTGGATCCGACCAAGCTCGTGCCGGAAGAACGCGTGCCCGTGCGGCCAATCGGCCGGATGACGCTGAACCGCAACCCCGACAACTTCTTCGCGGAGACCGAGCAGGTTGCGTTTCACCCGGGCCACGTGGTGCCGGGCATCGATTTCACGAACGATCCGCTGTTGCAGGGGCGGCTGTTCTCGTACACCGATACGCAACTGAGCCGGCTCGGCGGCCCGAATTTCCACGAGATTCCGATCAACCGGCCGGTGTGCCCGTTCGCGAACAACCAGCGCGACGCGATGCACCGGCAGACGATCAACGTCGGGCAGGCGTCGTACGAGCCGAACTCGACGAGCGGCGGCTGGCCGCGCGAGACGCCGCCCGCGCCGTCCGGCGGCGGGTTCGAAACCGTGCCCGAGCCGCTCGAAGGCCACAAGGTGCGCGTGCGCAGCGAATCGTTCGCCGATCATTTCTCGCAAGCCGCGCTGTTCTACCAAAGCATGACCGAGATCGAGCAGCGGCATATTCGCGACGCGTACTGCTTCGAGCTCGGCAAGGTGACGCAGCCGCACATTCGCGAGCGGGTGGTCAACGAGATCATCGCGCGCTTCGACGCTGGGCTCGCCGCGCAGGTCGCCGAACGGCTCGGGCTGCCCGCGCCGCAGGCGGCCGCGACGCCGTCCGTCCCGCGGCCCTCGCCGGCGCTGAGCCTGATCGGCCGCGCGAAGCCCGGCATCCGCTCGCGCAAGATCGCGCTGATCGCGACGCCGGGCGTGAACCCGGTGCTCGTCGAGCAGGTGCGCGACGCGTTGCAGGCCGCGCACGCGGTGCCGACGATCGTCGCGCCGACGCTCGCGCCGATCGGCGGCATCGTGCCGGAGGCGACGCTCGCCGGCATGCCGTCGGTGATGTTCGACGCGGTGTTCGTGTGCGGCGGCGACGGCGATGGCCGCGATCTCGCGCACAGTGCCGACGCCCGCCATTTCGTGCGCGAGGCGTTCAAGCACCTGAAGCCGATCGCGGCCGTCGGCTCGGGGCGGCAATTGCTCAGCGCCGCGCACTTGCCGGATCCGGCTGAAGGCGTGTGCGTCGGGCAGGCTGTCGATCTCGACAAGGTGCTGGCCACGCTGTCGGATCACCTCGGCCAGCATCGCGTGTGGGCGCGCGAACAGCAGGCGGCGGAACTGCCGGCATAGGGCCGGCGGCGGTTCGCACCGGACGGCGCGCCTGCCCTCGGGCGGGCGCGCATCGGGCAAGGAGGAACAGCATGGCACCGCGGATGATATGGAAAGGCGCGATCAGCTTCGGGCTCGTGCACGTGCCCGTGCAACTGTTTCCGGCGACGCGCACCGTGAAGCCGTCGTTCCGGATGCTCGACAAGCGCTCGATGGACCCGATCGGCTATCGGCAGATCAACAAGCGCACCGGCAAGGAGGTCACGCGCGAGGACATCGTGCGCGGCTACGAGTACGAGAAGGAGCGCTACGTCGTGCTGACCGACGACGAAATCCGCGCGGCGAACCCGGAATCGACGCAGACCGTCGACATCCTGACCTTCGTCGACGAGGACGCCGTGTCGTTCCTCTATCTCGACACGCCGTACTACCTGGTGCCGGACCGCAAGGGCGAGAAGGTCTATGCACTGCTGCGCGACGCGCTGAAGGACAGCGGCAAGATCGGCATCGCGCTCGTCGTGATGCGCGACCGCCAGCACCTGGGCGCGCTGATCCCGGTCGGGCCGATGCTCGCGCTCGATACGCTGCGCTGGCAGGAGGAACTGCGGCCGCTCGACGAGCTGTCGGTGCCGGCCGACGACGCGAAGGGCGCGGGCGTCACCGCGCGCGAACTCGCGATGGCGAAGAAGCTGATCGACGACATGTCCGGCAAATGGACGCCCGATGAATATCACGACACGTTTCGCGACGACATCCTCGAACTGGTCGAGCGCAAGGTGCGCGCGGGCAAGGTCGAGGAGATCGAGGACCGGCCCGCGCAGACGGGCCGCGCGGCGACCAACGTGGTCGATCTCACCGAGCTGCTGAAGCGCAGCCTCAAGGGCGGCGCCGGCGCGCGCGCGGCGGATCTGCGTGACGAGCGCGACGAAGCGGAAGAGGAGGCGTCATCGTCGTCATCGTCGCGCCGCAAGTCGCCCTCGAAATCCGCGTCGAAAGGCGCGGCGACGAAAACCGCGGCGAAGCGCGGCACCGCGAAACGCGCGGCGAGCGAGCCTGCGGCGAAGAAGACCGCCGCGCGACGCAAGCACGCGGCGTGATGCCGATGACGCCGACTCCGATTTCGACGAGGTGACGCGATGGCCGGCAAGCTCGATCCGTATCGCCGCAAGCGCCATTTCGGCGCGACGCCCGAGCCCGAAGGCGCGCACGGGAAGCGTCGCGCGAAGGCGGAGGTGAAAGCGGGCACGAAGGCGAAGCCCGCCGCGCGCGCCCGCCACCCGCTGCGCTTCGTGATCCAGGAGCACCACGCGCGCCGGCTGCACTACGATTTCCGGCTCGAGCTCGACGGCACGCTGAAATCGTGGGCCGTGCCGAAGGGGCCGAGCTTCGATCCGCAGGTGAAGCGGCTCGCCGTGCATGTCGAGGACCATCCGCTCGAATACGCGTCGTTCGAAGGCGAGATTCCGGCCGGGCATTACGGCGCTGGGTCGGTCGTCGTCTGGGACGAGGGCACGTGGACGCCCGACGGCGGCGTCGCGCAGGCACGCGAAGGCTATCGGGCCGGCAAGCTGACGTTCCGGCTCGACGGCGAGAAGCTGCACGGCGGCTGGGCCCTCGTACGCAGCGGGCGCCAGGAGGGGCGTCAGGAGCAATGGCTGCTGATCAAGGAGCGCGACGACGACGCGCGCAGCGCCGATGAATTCGACGTGGTCGGCGAGCGGCCGGGCAGCGTGCATGACGGCGCGTCCGACGGCGCGGCGCGCAAGCGAGTGGCGCGACGCGGCGGATCGACCGGCGCGAACGGCGATTCACGGGCAACGCGACCTGCAAGCCGCGAAGGCAACGAAAGCCGGCGCCCCACCGATCCGTCGCAAGTCGAGGGCGCGGTGCGCGCGCCGCTGCCCGAGCGCGTCGCGCCGCAACTCGCGACGCTGGTCGACGCGCCGCCGACGCACGGCGGCTGGTGCTACGAACTGAAGTTCGACGGTTACCGGATCCTCGCGCGCATTGCCGGCAAGGGCGCGCGCCGGCGCGTCACGCTGATGACGCGCGAAGGCCGCGACTGGACCGCGAAGCTGCGCGCGCAGCGCGACGCGCTCGCGGCGCTCGACGTCGACGACGCGTGGCTGGACGGCGAGGCCGTCGTGCTCGGCGAAAACGGCCTGCCCGATTTCCAGGCGTTGCAGAACGCGTTCGGCACGGGCCGCTCGGATGCAATCACGTTCTTCGCGTTCGATCTGCCCTATCTCGACGGATACGACCTGCGTGACGCGCCGCTCACGGCCCGTCGCGCGCTGCTCGAACCGCTGCTCGCGAACAGCGACCCGACGCGCGTGCGTTTCTCGCCCGATCTCGGCGAGGACGTCGCGTCGCTGATCGCGAGCGCCTGCGACACGGGCCTCGAAGGGCTGATCGGCAAGCGCGCGGAGTCGCGCTATCGCGCCGGCCGTTCGCCCGCGTGGATCAAGCTCAAATGCCGGCGCCGGCAGGAATTCGTGATCGGCGGCTTTACGGAACCATCGGGCAGCCGGCACGGCTTCGGCGCGCTGCTGCTCGGCGTGCACGAACCGCCGCCGGCCGGCAAGCGGCGGCACGGGCCGGGGCCGCTGCGCTACGTCGGCCGCGTCGGCACGGGATTCGACGCGCGCATGCTCGACCGTCTCGCCGCGATCCTGCGCAAGCACGAGCGCGACACGATGCCGTTCGACGCACCGCCGCGCGAACGCACGCGCACGCGCGTGCACTGGGTCGAGCCGACACTCGTCGCCGAATGCGAATTCGCGGAATGGACCGGCGACGGCATCGTGCGGCAGGCCGCGTTCATCGCGCTGCGCGACGACAAGCCGGCGCAGCAGATCGTTCGCGAGATGCCCAGGCATACGGAAACGGAGGTGACGATGGATCAACGCCAGACCCCGCACGACGACAAACGCAAGCGCGCATCGCCTGCCGCTCACGAAACGGCCGCTCGCAAGCGCCGCGCACGTTCCGGCGCGGCCGCGCGCGCCGAAGGCGACGCGGCTGCGCCAGACTCGCTCGGCGGCGTGCGCATCACGCATCCCGAGCGCGTGCTCGACCCGCAAAGCGGCACGCGCAAGATCGATCTCGCGCAGTATTGGCAATGGGTCGCGCCGTGGCTGCTGCCCGACCTGAAAGGCCGGCCCGTCTCGCTCGTGCGCGCCCCGGGCGACATCGCCGGCGAGCTGTTTTTCCAGAAACACGCGGAGCGCCGCGAGATTCCGTTCGTCACGCAGCACGAAGGGCTCGATCCCGGCCACGGGCCGCTGCTGTCGATCGACAGCGTCGACGCGCTGCTCGGCGCCGCGCAAATGGGCACGGTCGAACTGCACACGTGGAACGCGCATGCGTCGAACATCGAGCGGCCCGACCGCATCGTGTTCGACCTCGATCCCGATCCGGCGCTGCCGTGGCGCACGATGATCGACGCCGCGCAACTGGTGCGCGGCCTGCTCGACGAGCTGGGGCTCGTGTCGTTCTGCAAGACGAGCGGCGGCAAGGGACTGCACGTCGTCGTGCCGCTCACGCGGCACGCGGGCTGGGACGACGTGAAGGATTTTTCGCGCGCGGTCGCGCAGCACGTCGCCGGCACGCTGCCCGAGCGTTTCACCGCGACGATGGGGCCGCGCCACCGGCGCGGCAAGATCTTCGTCGACTACCTGCGCAACGGGCGCGGCGCGAGCACGATCGCCGCGTATTCGGTGCGCGCGCGGCCCGGCATGGGCGTGTCGGTGCCGCTCGAGTGGGACGAGGTGCCGCAGACGACGGGCGGCGCGCAATGGACGATCGACACGTTGCACGCGCGGCTGGACGCGCTGAAGCGCGACCCGTGGGAAGGCTATGCGAAGGCGCGCCAGCGCATCACCGCGGCGATGCGGGCGCGGCTCGGCGCGGACACGTGAACCGTCAGCGCCGACGCTGCTGCAACCGGTAATACCAGTTCATCAGCGGCGTCGCGGAGACCCCGTGCGCCACCACCGACGCGGACACGACGGCCAGCACGGGCGCCGCCAGCGGGCGCACGGCCTCGGACGGCCCGTGCTCGAGCGCGAACAGCAGATAGTAGAACGAGCCGATCCCGCGGATGCCGAACCACGCCATCAGCCGCCGCTGCGCATGCGTCGCCCGCGACCCGACGAGCGTGAACAGCACCGCGAGCGGGCGCACGGCGACGAACAGCACGGTGGCCAGCGCGGCGGCGCCCCACGTGAACAGCGGGCCGGGCAGTGTCGACAGCACGCTGCCGATCATCGTCATCACGATCGCCTCCGCGATCCGTTCGAGCTCGATCGTGAAGCCGAGCACCGATTCGGCCATGAACGCATGCGCCTTGTCGGGGTGCTTTTCGGTCGCGACGACGTCTTCCGAATCGATCTGGCCGATCACTTCGCGCGGCGGACGGTCGCCGCTCGCACGATGCTCGACGCGCCGCATCGCGACGCCGGCCGCGAACGTCGCGATGAAGCCGAACGTGTGTGCGAGTTGCGCGGCGCCGAACGACAGCACGATCAGCGCGAGCGCGAAGAAGCCTTCGAGGCCGAGCGCCTGCGCGTGGCGCGTGCGCAGCCAGCCGATCGTCTTCGTCATGGCCCAGCCGAGCCCGCCGCCGATCGCCGTCGCACCGGCGATGCCCCACAGCGCGACCAGCGCGAACGTGCCGGACAGCGGCGGGATGCCGTGCGTCGCGCCCGGTGCGCCGCACAGCGCGAGCCCCGCGAGCGCGAACGGCAGCGCGATGCCGTCGTTCATCCCGCCTTCGCCGGACAACGCGAAGCGCACCAGATCGCGGTCGCCCGGGTCGTGCACCTGCACGTCGTGCGCGAGCACCGGATCGGTCGGTGCGAGGATCGCCGCGAGCAGCAGCGCGGGGCCCCAGCCGACGCCAAGCGCGAGCACCGTGCACGCGGCGAGCAGCGGCACGGTGACGACCATCGCGAGCAGCCCGAGGCGGCACGGCACGAGCCACAGCTTGTCGGACAGCGGCACGCGCAGCCGCAGCCCGATCGCGAACAGCGATACGAGCAGCGCGACTTCGACGATCGCGCGCAGCAGGGGGCCGTCGCGTTCGAGGTCGAGATGCAGCAGGCCGGCGCCGCTCGGGCCGAGCGCGACGCCGAGCACCAGGTAAATCATGGCCGAGCTGCAGGGCAGGTGGCGCAACGCGGACGTCACGACGCCCATGCCCAGCAGCACCGCGCCGATGATCAGGTACCAGAGGGTTTCGTGCATGTGTGATCGCAGCGGAGGGAAGACGGGCGACGCGCCAGCCGTCAGGGCTTGCGGCCGAACGCTTCGCGCAGCTTGCGCTTCGCGCGTTCGAGCGTTGCACGGCGCGTTTTCGGCAGGTTGCGGCCCGCGCGGTTCACGTAGAAGTTCAGCATCGACATCGCCGACTGGAACGGCGATGCCTTGCGGCGGCGGCTGTGTTCGGCCGAGTGTTTCAGCGACGCGGCGATCGCCGCCGGATCGTCGGATTTGAAGATGTCCGGCTCGATGTCGAGCGCATCGCTTTTTTGCGTGACTTCGCCAGACCAGCGCTGGCGGTGGTTCGGGTCGGCGCCGCGTGCGCGGCCGGGGCGGCGCGTGTGGCGCTTGCCGTGCGCGTGGGAAGCGGAAGCAGAAGCGGAAGGCATAAGGCAGAGGCTCCGTATGGGTCACGGACAAGTCGTGCGCAGCAGGGAAGCAAACTGCGTGCCGCATCGCGAACGTCGCCGGCGCGGCATGGGCCTTGCTGAAAGACCGGAGCAGGAATTTCCATCACGCGATCGTCCATAGGGAGAAAACGCCATGAAGTCAGTATTCGAATCGAAGTTCGTCGCGCGGCACGTGCTGGGCTGCGCGGCCGTCGCGATCGCCGCGGCCGCGCCGGCCGCGTGGGCGCAGAACTCGCAGCGCTCCGACGAGGGCACCGGCGCGCCAAACCCGTCGATGGACATGTCGACGCCGGGCACCAACGGCAATACGGCCGCGCCGCCGCCGCCGGCGGGCACCCAGCGGCATGGCGCGAAGCACGGAATGCGGTCGCACAGCGGGTCGGCCGGCCATGTGAAGCCGGGCGGCGGCCCGAACGGTGCCGGCCAGGGCGGCAGCGGCTCCCCCGGCGGCGGCGTCGGCGGCGGGTCCGGTGGGGCCGGCGGCACGGGCGGCTCGGGTGGCACGAGCGGGACGGGCGCCGGCAACGGCGGGTCGGCGGGCTCGACGGGCTCGACGGGCACGGGCGGCGGCGGGGCCGGCGGGACGGGCGGCGGTTCCAGCGGTTATTGACGGTGTCGTGCCGGCGCGGCCGGCACGGCGCGATGGCGGCGCGGTTACCCGGGACGGGCGCGCCGCCACCACGCAGGAGGACATCATGCAATCGAATTCCCGGATTTTTCTGGAGCACGACGAGATCGACGACGATGCAGGCGACATGGACGATCTCGACACGACGGTCCACGTGGACGTCGAAACGGGCAGGGTCATGTTCCATGCGGCGTGGGCGAACGCGGTCGAGGCGCCGCCCGAGGCGGCGCGGCACTCGGTCGTGCTCGCGCTCGAATGCTCGACGATGGAACGCTATGCGGACCTCGACGACGGCGCGCGGATGCGCGTGCATGCGATGTTGCATGACGCCGTGCAGCAGACGCTCGAACAGTTGCCCGATACCGACGAGAATCTGACGCTGACGGTCGAGCTGACCGACGCGATGCTCGACGCCGCGCGTCATTTGCAGTGATCGCGGCGCATCGAACGGGCGCACGGCGTCGGCTTACATCCCGTTGAAAAGTTTGCACCGCCGACCGTGACGAACGGGGCAGGCGAGACGACGAGAGGCATACGCACGCCGGCGCGCGGGTCGTTCCCCGATTGCAGGGCAATACAAGCGCGCATGGTTGCCGCGGCGTGCGGCAGCCTGCGGCGCCTCGAGCACGCGGCACGCCGATTGCTGCGCGACGAACACGGCATGACGTGTGCCACCCCTTCCACGGAGGCATTCATGAGCGGCAGGCTGGATCATTGCAAGGTAGCGATTCTCGCGGTCGACGGCTTCGAGGAAGCCGAGCTCGTCGAACCGCAGCGCGCGCTCGCGGCAGAAGGCGCGCAGGTGGACGTGATTTCGCAGAAGGGCGGCGAGATCCAGGGCTTCAGGCATGTCGACAAGGGCGAGCGCGTGAAGGTCGATCGCACGTTCGACGATGCGCGCGAAGGCGACTACGACGCGGTCGTGTTGCCGGGCGGCGTCATCAACGGCGACGCGATCCGGATGGTGCCCGCCGCGCGCGAATTCGTGACGGCGGCGGTGGGCGCCGGCAAGCCGGTCGCGGCGATCTGTCACGGCGGCTGGCTGCTGGTATCGGCCGGGCTGGTCGACGGCAAGACGATGACGAGCTGGCCGAGCCTGCAGGACGACATCCGTCATGCGGGCGGCAAGTGGGTGGACGAGGAAGTCGTGCGCGACGGCAACCTGATCACGAGCCGCAAGCCGGCCGACCTGCCCGCGTTCAACGGCGCGCTGGTCGAGCGTCTCGCGGCGCGGGGGGCGTGAGCCGATGACGACAGGTTCCCCGCGCGCCGTCACGCTGACCGACGAACCGCCCGCGTTCGACGGCGCGGCGCTGCAAATGCGCTTCGTCGTCGAGGTCGGTGGCGTGCCGCATGACTGCGCGATCACCGTCGAGGCGCTCGAAGACCATTTCGGCGCGCGCTCCGCGCTGGAAGCCGACTTGCGCGACGCATTCGAGCGCGGCCGTGCGCGGATCGAAGCCGCATGCGCGGACGTGCTGGCGAGTGGCAACCACGACGTGGTGCTGCACAGCGGGTATTTCCGTGCGCCGGCAGGCGCAGCGAGGGCCGGGCTGTTTCGCTCGCGGCGGCCCTGAATCGGGCGGGCGTCCGCTCGGCGCCTTCAGCTTGAAACTCGACAGCCGGCTGACGCTGTTTCAGCGCGGCATGAGCGAAGTTGGGTTGCTCGCCTCTCGCTACGATCATGGTGCAAAGCACGTCAATCAGACCGGTCCGATTTTGCCTGTTCCGTAGCATTTGAGAAACGTTCTCCGTTTCTCAAAAATTATTCCGAATACGGTTCATCGATCTAACAAGTACCAGCGTCAGAGCGATGAACAAAGAGACCTACCGTCTGGTGCATTCCAGGCGCCGAGGGATGGCGGTCGCAGTCGCGGAAACCGCGACCACCACGGGGAAATCAGCGAGCGGCGACGCGCGTGCGCGCCGCACATCCCGCAGGGCGTCCATCGCGACGCTGGCCGCCGCGCTCGGTGCCATGCCCGCGATCCCCTGGGCGCAAATCGCACCGACGCCAGGCACCCCGACCCACGTCATCCAGACGCCGAACGGCTTGCCGCAGGTCAACATCGCCGCGCCGAGCGGTGCCGGCGTATCGGTCAACAACTACGATCGGTTCGATGTGCACCGCAACGGCGCGCTGCTGAACAACTCGCCCGCGATGGTGCACACGCAGCAGGCGGGGATGATCAACGGCAACCCGAACTTCGGCCCCGGGCAATCGGCACGCATCATCGTCAATCAGGTCAACAGCACGGCCGCCAGCCAGATTCGAGGCTATGTGGAGGTCGCGGGCAACCGCGCGGAAGTGGTGCTCGCGAATCCGGCCGGCATCGTGGTGGACGGCGGCGGTTTCATCAATACCAGCCGCGCCACCTTGACGACCGGGCGGCCGTACTATGGTGCCGACGGCTCGCTCGCCGGCTACCACGTGAATCGCGGGTTGATCACGGTCCAAGGCGCGGGTCTGGACGCATCGAGCGTCGATCAGGTCGATCTGATCGCGCGCGCCGTGCAGGCCAATGCAGCGATCCACGCGAAAAAACTGAACGTGATCGCAGGCGCCAGTCAGGTCGATCGCGATACGCTCGCCGCGACGCCAATCGAGGGCGATGGCGCCGCGCCGGGCGTCGCCATCGACGTCAGCCAATTGGGCGGCATGTACGCCGAGCGGATCCTGCTCGTCTCGAACGAACGCGGCGTAGGGGTGGCGAACGCCGGGACGATCGCCGCGCAGTCGGGCGATCTGACGCTGCAGTCGAACGGCCAGCTCGTGCTCGGTGGCAAGACGAACGCGACCGGCAATCTCGCAATCACCGCGCAAGGCGGTATCCGGAACGACGGCACGACGTACGGGCAGCGCAACGTGTCGGTATCGACGACCGGCACGCTGTCGAATAACGGTGCCCTGGCCGCACGGCACGCACTCAACGTCTCGGCCGACAGCGTCGCGTCGACGGGCTCGTTGGGCGCGGGCGTCAATGCGGACGGCGCGGTAACCCATGACGGCGACCTGATCGTCACCGCGACCGGTCAGCTGACGGCGAACGGCCGGAACGTCGCGGGCGGCAACGTCGCATTCACGGGCAGCGGCATCGACCTGTCGGGCTCGAAGACGGCTGCGAACGCAAACGTTTCGCTGCTTGCTCACGCTGGCGGCCTGAACCTGACGAACGCGACGACCAGCGCGCAACGTGCGATCGATGCACGTGCCGCAGGCGTACTCGTCAACGACCACGGTACGCTGTCGAGCCAGGCTGGCACGACGCTCGCGGCCCGCGCGCTGTCGAATCGTGGCGGACAGCTTTCGGCAGTCGGCCCGCTTGCAATCGATACATCGGGACGGCTCGAGAACCAGGGCGGCACGCTCGTCACGGACGGGGCGTTGACGCTCAGTGCCGGCGATATCGCAAACCGTGCCGGCACGATGCAAAGCGGCGGCGCGCTGTCGGTGAAGGGCGCGTCGCTCGACAACTCGGCGGGCCGGATCGTGTCGCTCAATGGCGACGGCCTGACACTGTCGGCGACCGGCCGGCTGACGAATGCCGGCGGCACGACGGCGACCGGTGTGCAAGGTGGCGTGATCGGCGGCAACGGAGACGTGACCGTGCAGGCGGGTAGTGTCGTGAATCACGGCAGCCTGACGGCACAGCACGCACTGCAAGTCACGGCGGCCCTGGTCGACAACCGCGACGGCGCGATGGCGGCGGATCGGCTGAACGTGAAGACCACGGATCTGCACAACGCGCGCGGCACGCTCACGCAGTACGGCAGTCAGGAAACGACGGTCGACGTCAGCGGCACGCTCGACAACGCGAGCGGTACGATCCAGACCAACGGCACGAACCTCACACTGGCACCGGCGGCGCTCGACAACGCGAGCGGGATGATCGTGCACGCCGGTACCGGCACGCTGGCGCTGATGCCGGGCCTCGGTTCGGGGCTGCTGACGAACGCCGGTGGCACGATCCTGAGCCGTGGCACCATCGGGTTGTCGGCAGGCGCCTTCGACAACATCGGCGGCACGTTGGCCGCGCTCGGTTCGATCTCGGCCCACATCGGCGGCGAACTGAACAACACGGGCGGCGCGCTTGCCGCGAACGGTGACGTGACGCTCGATGCCGGTTCCATGACCAACGGACGGGGCGGCCAATTGAACGGCGCGAATGTACTGCTTCGCGCAAATAGCCTGAACAACGACGGCGGCGGAATCACCGGCGCCGGCGGCGACGTCGGCATCACGACTGCCGGCGCAGTCTCCAACGCGGGTGGCCAGATCGGCGCGATGCGCGATCTGTCGATTCGCGCGAGCACGCTCTACGGCGGTGGAGCGTATAGCGCGGCGAACGATCTGGCGTTGTACTTGCGCGGCGATTTTACGAACACGTCGGACTACCAGTTCAATGCAGGCCGCAATCTGGCGTTCACACTGCCGGGGACGTTCAACAACGACGCCGGTCTGATGAGCGTGAACGACCTGAGCGTCGATGCGGGCGACGTCGTCAACAGTGGCGCAATGGCAGCGGGCGGCCGGCTGCGCACGCAGTCGAACACGCTGATCAACACCGGCACGCTGGTGGGCGCAAGCGTGTCGCTCTCGGCTGCGTCTGCGCTGGCGAACGTCGGGCCGACCGCGCTGATCGGGGCGTCTGCCAGCGATGGGCTGCTCGAACTGCTCGCGCAAAACATCGAGAACCGCGACGACACGACGACAACCGATACCCCGGCGCTGACCGCGATCTACGGTCTTGGCCGTGTGGTGCTGGCGGGTGGCAAGGATGCAGCCGGCCAATACACGAAGGCTGCGCATATCCTGAATCAGTCAGGCCTGATCCAGTCGGACGGCGACATGGCGCTGCATGCCGATCTCGTGACGAACACGCGTCGCGAGATGCAAACGGCATGGACCTCGCAAGTCGATGCCACGCTGCTCGAGCGGCTCGGGATCAGTCTGTCCGGCCGCACCGGCCAGGTCGGCGTCAAGGATCCGGACAGCATCGGCGGCGTCTACGTCGAGCCGCCGCATGGTGGCGAGTACAACAGCACGTACCAATACACGACCTATACCGGCACGCCGCTGGCGAACCTTGTCTCGAAGATCAGTCCGGCCGCGCAGATCGTGGTGGGCGGGAGTCTGAACGCGTCGTCCGTCGACACGTTCCAGAACTACTGGAGCCAGGTGACGGCGGCAGGCGATATCGAGATACCGCGCACGCTCGATCAGGATAGCTGGAGGGGACAGCTCGCGCCGCAGGTCAAGGTGACCTACACGGGCAAATATTGGTACCGAAACTACGACGGCACCAAGTTCTGGAGCTATTCGTTCTGCGACACGCCGGGCTGCAATGCGCCATCGGACATTCGCGAGTACGCGCTGCCGAGCTACGAATCGAGCTTCGTCGCGAACGGCACGCTCTCCGGCACGGGCGTGAGTATCGACAACCCGGCCGGCAATGCGGGGCGCCCACCGATCGGCCTGCCGCCGGGTGTCGACGTTGGCGCCGTCGGCGGCGGCATCGACCGCGTGATCGCGAGCGCGACGGCGGTCGACGTGCTGAAGAACCTGACGATTCCGCAGGGCGGCCTGTTCCATCCGAACCCGGCGCCGAACGCGAACTACCTGATCGAGACGAACCCGGCGTTCACGAGCCGACGCGCGTTCATGTCGAGCGACTACTATCTGCAGCAGCTCGGGCTGAACCCGGAGCAGACGGCGAAGCGCGTTGGCGACGGGTTCTACGAGCAATGGCTGGTGCGCAATCAACTCACCTCCCTGACCGGCAAGGCGGTGCTCGGGCCGTACACGGACATCGAATCGATGTATCAGGCGCTGTTGTCGTCGGGTGCCGCGCTGTCGAAATCCCTCGATCTGCCGCTCGGCGCGAGCCTGTCGGCCGAACAGGTCGCGCAGCTCACGAGCAACGTGGTGCTGCTGGAGACGCGTGTCGTCGACGGGCAATCGGTGCTGGTGCCAGTCGTGTATCTCGCACAGGCGAGCCGGCAGGACATGAACGGCCCGCTGATCGCAGGCGGAAACGTCGATCTGAAGGACGTGCGGTCGTTCTCGAACAGCGGCACGCTCCGCGCCGCGGACAGCCTTTCGATCGGCGGCCGGAGCCTCGACAACCGCTTCGGTGCGCTGCAAAGCGGCGGCCGGATGACGCTGGTGACGACCGGGACAGTCGATCTGACCTCGGCAAGCGTAAAGGCCGGCGGTCTGGCGCTGGCAGCAGGCGGCGACCTGATCCTCGATACCGCGACGCACACGCGCAGCCAGGCGAGCGCAGACGGCGCGACGCGCGTGTCGACGACGCTCGGACCGCAAGCGGGCATCGACGTGGCCGGCGACGCGGCGATCGCGACGGGCGGCAGCTTCCGGCAGAACGCGGGCAATCTGAGTGTCGGCGGCGATCTCGGGATGCAGGTCGGCGGCGACTGGACGCTCGGCGCGCAGCAGGTCGGCGAGCACAAGGTAGTCGAGCGCGCGAACGGCGTGTCGGACACGGAAGTCAATCGATCCATCGGCAGTGCGGTCAAGGTCGGCGGGAAGTCGGCGATCGTCGTAGGAAGGGATCTCACCGCGAAGGGGGCGCAGATCGAACTGGGCGGTGGCGGTGCGGTCGTGGCCGGCGGCACCGTGACACTGGGCGCGGCGAGCGCGACGTCGACCGTGAACAGTACCAGCTCGGGTAACGAGGGCAGCCGCGGCTATGCCGAGTCGCTGCACACGTCGGATCAGGCCCTGAGCGGCACGACGCTGACCGGTGGCGAAAGCGTGGCGATCGTGGCGGGTAAAGACCTGAACGTGATCGGCAGCGCGATCGGTCTGGACAAGGGCAATGTGACGCTGGCTGCCGCGGGCGACGTGAACATCGGTGCGGCGACCGGGACGCACGAACTGAATGCGCACGAAACGCACAGCCGCAGCGGCGTGGTGAGCGGCACGAAGGTCGCGAGCGGGATCGACCAGACGATGACGCTGAACCAGGGCAGCCTGGTATCGGCCGATGGCGTGACGATCGCTGCTGGCCGCGATCTGATTATCCAGGGCAGCACGGTCGTCGGTACGAACGACGTCGCGCTGAGCGCGGCGCGCAACGTGACCGTCGCGACGACGCAGGATACGCTCGCGTCGTCGAGCTACTACCAGAAGAAGGAAACGGGGCTGATGTCGGGCGGCGGCCTGTCGGTGTCGGTGGGCAGCAGTTCGCTGAAGACGACGAGCCAGACGAGCGAGGTGTCGAATAATGGCAGCACGATCGGCTCGCTCAACGGCAATCTGAGCATCGTCGCCGGGAACGACCTGCGTGTGACGGGCAGCGACCTGATTGCCGCGCGGAACATCAGCGGCACGGGCGCGAACGTGACGATCGATGCGGCACAGGCCACTGGTCATCGCGCGCAGACGCAGGAAGTATCGAAGAGCGGGTTGACGCTCGCGCTGAAGGCGCCGGTGATCGACGCCGTGTCGAACGTGGTGGGCCAGTCGCGCGCAGCCGGCAAGAGTCAGGATGGTCGTGCGGCCGCACTGCACGGGATGGCAGCCGCGAGCGGGGCAATCGATGCGGTGGGCGCAGGCGCGGCGGCATTGGCCGGAGGCGCGACACCCGAGTTCAAGGTCGAACTCAGCGTCGGCAGCAGCCACAGCAAGAGCGCGTTCAGCGAGGACAGCGTGACGAATCGCGGCTCGAATGTGAACGCCGGCGGAACGGTGGCGTTTGCGGCAACCGGCAACGGTCAGGCGGGCAGCGGCAATGTGACGATTGCCGGATCGAACGTGAACGCGAGCGACGTGATTCTGGCCGCGAAGAACGACGTCAACATCGTCAATACGACGGATACCGATTCGACGCGCAGCACGAACGAGTCGAAGAGCGCGAGCGTGGGTGTGTCGGTCGGCACGGGCGGGTTCGGTATCTCGGCGGCGATGTCGAAAGCCAACGGCGACGGTAACAGCGATCTGGCCACGCAGAACAACAGCCACGTGAATGCTGCAAACGGTGTGACGATCATTTCGGGCGGTGATACGAACATCATCGGCTCGAACGTGAAAGGCAATCAGGTGAATGCCGACGTAGGCGGAAACCTGAACATCGCCAGCGTGCAGGATACGCTGGCGAGCGCGGCGCATCAGTCGAGTTCGGGTGGCGGTTTCAGCATCAGTCAGGGTGGCGCCAGCGCGAGCTTCAGCCAGAGCAAAGGGAATGCGACGGGCAGCTATGCGGGTGTCGATGAGCAGGCCGGCATTCAGGCGGGCGATGAGGGCTTCAATATCAACGTCACCGGCAATACGGACCTGAAGGGTGGGTTGATCGCGAGTAGCGCGGATGCGTCGAAGAATTCGTTGACGACAGGTTCCCTCACCTTCTCGGACATCCAGAACCAGTCGCACTACGATGCGAGCTCGAGTGGCTTCAGTGCGGGCGCGACGACAGGCGATGGCGGGATGAACTACAGCACGCATGGAAGCGCGTCGGGCAAGAACGCGGGTGGTGCCGCGCCCATGCTTGGCCAGAACGACAGCGGAAGTGATAGCGCGACGACGAAGAGCGGTGTCAGCGCCGGAACGGTCACGATCACGGATTCGGCGAACCAGAAGCAGGATGCGGCGAGCTTGAGCCGCGATACGACGAACACGAACGAGACGGTCGCCAAACTGCCCGACGTGCAGAACCTGCTGGCCAATCAGTCGGACATGATGGCTGCAGCCAGCGCGGCCGGCGAAGCGGTGTCGCGCCGGATCGGAGACTACGCGGACAAGATGATGAAGGATGCGGCTGCCAACGGTGACCAGGCAGGTGTCGACGCGTGGAAGGAAGGCGGAGCGAATCGCGCGCTGATGCAAGGTGCTGGTGCGGCGCTCGTGACGGGCCTGGCCGGCGGCAACGCGGTTGGCGGTGCTGCCGGCGCGGCGGTCGCGTCGATTGCCGCAGGCAAACTGAACGAACTGAGCAGCGCGATCGCAGGCAGTGATCCGACCGGCAATGCCAATATGAATCAGGCGCTGGGCAACATCGTGGCGAACGTGATCGCGACGGGGGCCGGCGCCGCCGTGGGCGGCGACGCGGGAGCGTTCTCGGGGTACAACGTCGACCGATTCAATCGCCAACTTCACTCCGAAGAAAAGAAAGTCATACATGAATTGGCCAACGGCGATCCTAACAAGGAGCATCGACTGGAAGCGGCCGGATGTGCACTCGTCCACTGTGCAGCCGAGTACGCACCGGGTACGGCAGACTACGCAAAGTACTCGGCGCTGGAGCAAGAAGGTGCCGGTTATACGGCCGAACAGACTCAACTGAAGAATTACAATGGGACGTACTTCGCGGCTTCGGGCTACGGTGGCATGGTAAAGCTAACGCCGGCGAGCGGTTTGTTTCAGTACAGCGCTGATGATTTGCGAGCTGACAGTAACGCATTCGTCTCGAATGTACTCTCCACACGCCCCGGAAAGCTGGATTACGTATCTATCGGGGGAGCGGCTTTTGGTAGTTCGGCGGGTATTTCTATTAATTTGCATAATGGAAATGTTTATCTTGGAGGGGGCGGTGCTGTCCCGGTGGTACCGGGAGCGTCCGTTACCGTCGGCGTTATTCCGACTGCGGCTAATCAAGCTCCCACTATTCAGGCAGATAAAACTGATAATTTTCTTGCGGGCGCATCACTTGGTGTAAATATGTGTGCGTACGGGGCGTGTGTCGGTGGCAATCACGCTTTCGGCGGAGATACATCCGTAGAAGTGGGTGTAGGTTTTGGCGGGATTACACGTGCGCCAAATCTGGGTGGAGGTGGTTCCACCAGTGTTAGTTTTCCAGTTTTTACAATTCCTGGCATGCAACCTAAACGGAGATGATTGCTCGCATGACGAAGATGAAATTCGATAAACGAGTTTGGATGGTTGTCGCTGTTATTGTGTTTATTGTAGTGATTTATGGATTGAGAAATAATCCTGTTGACGGGCAAGAGAAGCTTGATGTTATGCGGCGCGATATGGATGTGATTTTGATGAATGGGGGCGTCGTGGCAGTGAGGTCTCAAAGCTATAAATATGGGGCCGCATATTTATATGTGGGGGTCGACGCGAAGTCATGGTCGCCAGAATTGGCGGATAAGTACAGTCGAGGACTAGTGGATATTGGTTGGAGGGAAGTTAATTCAGATGAAGTGGTGATTCTTTGTAAAAAAGGGATTAGTGCCGAAGTGCAGCGGGGGATGGAGCGTGGTGACGGGAAGGCAGTGTATGGAATTAATATGACTTATAACGCTTTGACGATTCGCAGATGTAAGGCGGGTTGATTTGATAAAATCAATCGGCAGATTGCGATACTGCGAAAGCTAATGATTAGATGTTGATGAATGGTGTGATTGGTGCAGTAACATATGCCTATGGCGAAACTGGCGCGGTTGACTTTGGCGTTGGTCAGACGAATTCTGTTCACTTTGGTGTAGTGCTATGGGACCATTCGATCAAAGTGACTGAAGATGGAAATGGAAGGCTTAAATGGCTGCAGTCGGCGGAGGCCCGAATCGAGAAAAGTGGGCCAAGATGATGCATAGGCAAAAAAATTGCTTACTGGGTTGCTGTAACCGCTGCCGGTGTATTTATTGGTGCACTGCTGATAAGGAAATGGTTTTTTAGGCGTTATACCTACTGACTAGATTAATAGGCGATCGGTAAGCTAAACGAACTGAGGAGCGCGATCGCCGGCAGTGAGCCTATCCGAACCTTTGTGTGTGAGGCATAAACTGATGGCCAAGGAGCCACGTTATGCCACGCAAACGTAAGGAAGAAGCGACCGTAGAACCGGGCAAGGGCTTGAACCTGGACCCGGAACTGAT
>NZ_JAIZRS010000036.1:0-65139 GCF_020419985.1 Burkholderia sp. AU32262 | reverse complement strand
GCGGGCGAGCGACTGCTGAACCTTCTTGAGGAGCTTGCGTTCGCGATCGCGCGTGCGCAGCTCGAGCGCGTGCTCTTCCTCGATCGTCGCGCGGTCGGCGGGATCGGGGACGATCACCGTCTCGCGCGGGTTCTCGGTCGTCTGGCCTGCATTCTTGAGGATGTCCGCCTGCAACTGTTCGAGCCGATTTTTGAAGAAGGCGAGCTGATCCTCATTCATGTAATCCTTGTCGCTCATCTTCAGGATTTCGGCTTCGGTCAAGAGTTTCTTCGTCATCTGCTTGCTTCTTCAATGTGCGGCAAATCAACAGATATTGCCTGCACTTTGGGATTACCCGCAACCGCGCTTGCAATCATTTGCGATTTGCCGCCGCGGGGCCGAAAGCCTCTGGAAAACCGGTTCTCAAATACCAGGATAGGCCTGGCGCAGATTTGCGCGCGCTGCGAACCGGTGTGCTGCGCGGCACATCGCATCGGCCGCGGCCGGGAGGCGGATTGGCGATCCGGCGCGGTTGCGATGCCCGGAAAACTGGTTCAGCAAGAACCGGGCCTGTTTGTTGCCGTACTCCAGCGGGCACGTATTGTAACTGAATCGCAAGCGGGCGCCGTATCGGGTCGATCCCCGTCGGCTGCGCCAATATCTAGAAAATATAACGCGCAAATCGCGAAAAAGCGATGACGGCGAAACCCTGCCCGGCAAAGGCGTCGCGCGGCGGCCCCCGCCGCCTCGCAGGCGGCCGGGCAGCAAGGGCGCGGCGGGCGCCTGCGCGGGTCAGGCGAGGCAGGCGTCGAGGCCGTCGGTGATCAGGTCCTGCGGCAGGTCGACGCCGATGAACACCATCTTGTTGGTCTTCTTCTCGACCGGCAGCCACTTCGCCGCGAGGTCGCTGCCCATCATCTGGTGCACGCCCTGGAACACGACCTTACGGTCGACGCCCTTCATGTACAGCACGCCCTTGTAGCGCAGCATCCGCTCGCCGTAGATCTGCAGGATGCCGCCGAGGAAGTCTTCCAGCTTGTTCGGATCGAACGGGCGGTCGTTGCGGTACACGAACGACTTGATCTTGTCGTCGTGGTGCGCGTGGTGGTGATGGTGGTGGCCGTGGTCGTGATCGTGCGCGCATTGGCCGTGATCGTGGTCGCAATTCGCGTGATCGTGATCATGGCCGTGATCGTGGTGGTCGTGCGCGTGATCGTCCTCGGCGAGGAAATCGGGATCGATCTCCAGCTTCGCATTCAGGTTGAAGCCGCGCAGGTCGAAGATTTCCTTGATGTCCGCCTCGCCGAAATTCACGACCTTGATCGCGGCCTTCGGGTTCATGTGCATCAGGCGGTGCTTGAGGCCGGCGACGGTCTGGTCGTCGACGAGATCCGACTTCGTGATGAACAGGCGGTCGGCGAAACCGACCTGGCGCTGCACCACTTCGTGTTCGTCGAGCTGCGCGTTCGCGTGCTTCGCGTCGACCAGCGTGATGATCGCGTCGAGCAGGAAATCGTCGGCGATCTCGCTGTCGATAAAGAAGGTCTGCGCGACGGGGCCCGGGTTTGCGAGGCCGGTCGTCTCGATCACGATGCGGTCGAAGTCGAGCTTGCCTTCGCGCTTCTTCGCGGCCAGGTCGCCGAGCGCGCGGGCGAGGTCGCCGCGGATCGTGCAGCAGATGCAGCCGTTGCTCATCTGGATGATCTGCTCGTTCGAATCCTGCACGAGGATTTCGTTGTCGATGTTCTCTTCGCCGAACTCGTTCTCGATCACGGCGATCTTCATGCCGTGCTGTTCGTTCAGGATGCGCTTGAGCAGCGTCGTCTTGCCGCTGCCGAGGAAGCCGGTAAGGATGGTGACGGGAGTGGCCATGTCGGTCGCCTGTGGTTCGTGAATCGGGGTCAAAACCAGGATGTGCGTCGCGCCCTCGCGCTGCGAGCCGGGGCGCACAACCATCCATTGAAACATACCTGTCAAGCCCCCGCCCGTCGTCCGGACGACAGGGGCAAGCGTCGGCCCGACAGGCGGGGCCGGCGGACCAGGGTGTCCGCCAAGATCGGGGCGATCAGACGATTTGCAACAGCAGGCCCTTCAGATATTCGCCTTCCGGGAACGCCGCGAGCAGCGGGTGATCGACGCCCGCGCCGAGCCGCTTCAGGATCCGCGCGTCGACCTTCGCGTCGGCCGCGGCGCCCGCGACGATCTTCTGGAACAGGTCCATGTCGATCGCGCCCGAGCACGAGTACGTGAACAACAGGCCGCCCGGACGCAGCAGCCTGAAGCCGCTCAGGTTGATGTCCTTGTACGCGCGCGCCGCACGATCGACGCTGTCGCGCGTCGGCGCAAACTTCGGCGGATCGAGCACGATCAGGTCGAAACGCTCGCCTTCGTCGACGAGGCGGCGCAGCGTCTTGAACGCATCGGCGTCGAGCCAGGTCGCGCGCGCCGCGTCGAAGCCGTTGGCCACGACGTTCTGCTGCGCGAGCGCGAGCGCGTCGCCCGACGAGTCGATCGAGACGACGCGTTTCGCACCGCCCTTGAGCGCCGCGAGCGAGAAGCCGCCCGTGTAGCAGAAGCAGTTCAGCACGTCGCGGTCGGCCGCGTACTGCGCGACGAGCGCGCGGTTGTCGCGCTGGTCGACGTAGAAGCCCGTCTTGTGGCCGTTCGGCACGTCGACGTGGTAGCGCACGCCGTTTTCGTTCGCGATCAGCGTCGCGGGTGGCGCGTCGCCGGCCAGTACGCCCGTCGTCTGTTCGAGCCCTTCCTTGTCGCGGATCGACACGTCCGAGCGCTCGTACACGTTCGGGCAGCCGGTCGCGCCGGTGAGCGCCGCGACGATCGCGTCCTTCCACGCTTCGACGCCCGCGGCCATGAACTGGCACACGAGCTGGCCGCGCGGCGCGGCGCCGGCTTCGGCGGTGTCCGCGACGTAGTAGTCGACGATCAGCCCCGGCAGCCCGTCGGCTTCGCCGAACACGAGCCGCACCGCGCCCGTGCCCGACACCATCGTCGTGCGGTGCGCGACCGCGCGCTGCACGCGGCGCTTGAAGAACGCGTGATCGATCGGCTCGTGCTCGTCGAAGCTCCACACCCGCACGCGGATCTGCGACTGCGGGCTGTACGCGCCGCGCGCGAGGAAGCGGCCGTCGTGCGCGCGCACGAGCACGGTCGCGCCGGGCGCGGGCTTGCCGTCGACGCGGTCGATCGCATTGGCGTAGATCCACGGATGGCGGCGCAGCAGCGATTTTTCCTTGGACGGCTTGAGGGTGACGGTTTGCATGGTGAGATCGAAAGGGGCCGGGCGCGACGCCGGCCGGTGCCGGCCGCCGCGCGCGGCGGGTAACACGGGACGCGCGTCAGTCGCGCTTCTTCGCGCGCGGATGCGCACTGTCGTAAATCTTCGCGAGATGCTGGAAGTCGAGCGACGTATAGACCTGCGTCGCGGCGACGCTCGCGTGGCCGAGCAGTTCCTGCACCGCGCGCAGGTCGCCGCTCGACTGCAGCACGTGCGTCGCGAACGAATGGCGCAGCACGTGCGGGTGGACGTTGGCGGGGATGCCGGCGGCGAGCGCCGCGCGCTTCACGCGCTCGCGCACCACGCCCGGCGACATCCGGTTGCCGCGCACCGACACGAACAGCGGATGCGGATCGTGCTTCACGAACTCGCCGCGCACCGCGAGCCACGCGTTCAGCGCGTCGATCGCCTTGCGGCCGACCGGCACCTTGCGCTCCTTGTTGCCCTTGCCGCGAACGGTGACTTCGGCCTCGGCGAGATCGAGCCAGCCGGCCGAGCGGTAGCCATCGGCCTGCGTGTACCGGACGTCGAGCCCGATCAATTCGGCGAGGCGCAGCCCCGACGAATAGAACAGCTCGAGGATCGCGTGATCGCGGATGCCTTCGGTCGTGCCGGCGAGCGGCGCGTCCATCAGCGCGGATGCGTCGTCGACCGACAGCGCCTTCGGCAGGGTTTTCGGGCGCTTCGGCGCGCGTACCGCGGCGACCGGGTTCGCGGGCATCTCGATGCGTTGGGCGAGCCAGCGGTAGAACGCGCGCCAGGCGGACAGCCGGTGCGAGATCGAGCGCGCGGACAGCCCGCCCGCGTGCGCGCGCGCGACCGCGCCGCGCATGTCGGCGGCGGTCAATGCTTCGAGCGGCCGGCCGGCGGCAAGCTTCCTCAGTTCGTCGAGCTCGTGCGTGTATGCGCGCAGCGTGTGTTCCGACAGTTGCCTGACGTGCTTCAGGTTCGACAGGTAGGCGGCGATCGGATCGTCGGTCATCGCGTGCGGCGGATCAGTGCGGCAGCAGGCGCGTGAGCGCGGCGCTCGCGAGCGTCGCGATCTGCGCGAGGAAGTCGGTGGCCATCCCGTCGTGGAAGCGGCGCGGATCGGGCGAACCGAGGACCAGCAGGCCGAACGCGGGTGCATCGTTGCCGGCGAGCGGCGCACGCAGCGCGAGCAGCGCGACCGACGCGGCCGAGCCGTCGCCGGCCGGCGCGGCTTCGGTGCCTTCCGCCGCGCTCGCGGCGGCGCGCGCGGGCGCGAGCCACTGGGCGGCCTCGAAGCCCGTGTTCGCGCCGCAGTACGGCGTCGACAGCCCGTTCGTGAACAGGCGCACTTCCTCGCCGACCTGGCGGGCGAAATCGGCTTGCGCGTAGGTGTCGGCCACGTCCCAGACGCGCAGCGCCGTTTGCGGCACGTCGAACACGTCGGCGATGCCGTCGGCGATCGTGCGCGGCAGCGCATACGGATCGCGTTCCGCGATCACGCGCGCGGTCCAGCGGCTGAACTTCGCGGACAGGCTGTCGTTCTCGTGGCCGTAGCGCACGAGCTCGGCGAGCCGGCGTTCGAGATGCTTGTTCTTGTCGCGCAGCATTTCCATCTGCCGCTCCTGCAGCGAGATCGCGGCCTTGCCGTGCGGGTTCGCGAGACGGATCGTCGCGAGCAGTTCGGCGTGCTGCGCGAAGAATTCGGGATTGGCGAGCAGGTAGTCGGCGACTTCGCGATCGTTCATGTGGCTGGAGCGTTCAGTTATCAGGGACGTTGCAGGGTCAGGCGTTCAGGTCGATCTCGCCTTCGAACACGGTCGTGGCGGGGCCGGCCATCATCAGCGCGGCGGTTTCGTCGCGCGCGCCGTCCCAGCCGATCGTCAGCGTGCCGCCGTGCGTGTGCACGGTCACGGGCGAATCGAGCAGGCCGCGCCGGATACCGGCCGCGACCGCCGCGCACGCGCCGGTGCCGCACGCGAGCGTCTCGCCCGCGCCGCGTTCGTACACGCGCAGCTTCACCTCGTGGCGCGACACGATCTGCATGAAACCGGCGTTCACGCGCTGCGGGAAGCGCGCATGGCGCTCGATCAGCGGGCCTTCTTCCAGCACCGGATACGCTTCGACGTCGTCGACGACCTGCACCGCGTGCGGATTGCCCATCGACACCGTCGAGATCCAGCGCGTCGCGCCGCCGACGTCGAGCGGCCACAGCGTGTCGTTGCCTTCCTTGCGGCCGTCGAGGCCCGACGCCTCGAACGGCACTTGCGCGGGCGCGAACACGGGCGCGCCCATGTCGACGACGACTTCGCCGTTCTCCTGCAGCGTCAGCGTGATCAGGCCCTTCATGACCTGCACGCGCACGCTGCGCTTGTCGGTCAGGCCGCGGTCGCTGACGAACTTCACGAAGCAGCGTGCGCCGTTGCCGCAGTGCTCGACCTCGCCGCCGTCGCAATTGAAGATCCGGTACTTGAAATCCGCGCCGTCGACGGTCGGTTTCTCGACGAGCAGCAACTGATCGGCGCCGATACCGAAGTGGCGGTTGGCGAGCGCGCGCACCTGCGCTTCGGTGAGCGGCGGCAGCGCGCGCGAATAGCCGTCGAGCACGACGAAGTCGTTGCCCGCGCCGTGCATCTTGGTGAACGAGAGTTTCACTGGGTCCGGAATTCCATGGCGAACAAGGCGGTCGGCACGACACGGACGGCCGGCTGCCATGCCGGGCGGCCTCGTTCGTCGTGCCGATCTCAACCGCAAATGATACATGCAGCCGACAGGGGCGTCCTGCGCCGGGCGGGCCGGCGTCCGTTGTGCGGGGGGCGAGGGCCGTGTCTGCCGATCGCGCCGACTGGTCGCGCGGATGATGAGCGGGCGGATTGACAGGGGGCGGCGTGGCGGGCTCGGCTGTGGCCGGTACGCGGAACGGTACGCGATGTGTATTTCGTACCCGTCAAATTGATGTCCCAATCCGGTGATTCGTATAGTGCGGCTATGCGCTGCCGGCGTTTCCGGCATCGCGCCTCGTCACTGAATTGATCCAACACCATGACCCGCATCTTCAATCCGCCCCATCCGGGCGAAACGCTGCGCGACGACGTGCTGCGGGCGCTCGGCCTGACCGTCACCGAGGCCGCGTCGCAACTTGGCGTGACGCGTGCCGCACTGTCGCGGATCCTGCACGGCCATGCCGGCATCTCGCCGGAAATGGCGCTGCGCCTCGAAGCGTGGCTCGGCGAGGAAAACGGGGGAAGGGCCGATCTGTGGCTCGCGCAGCAGTCGGCCTACGATCTCTGGCGCGCGCGCGCCAAGGGCGCGCCGAAGGTGGCGAGGGCGCGGGCACGCGCATGACGGCGCGCCCGCGCATCTCTCGCGGCAGGCTCAGTACAGGCTCGGCTCGCCGGGCGGGCGCGTCTTGAAGCGCTTGTGCACCCAGTAGTACTGCTCGGGCATCAGCGGAATCTGTTCCTCGAGGAATGCGTTCATCCGCCGCGCGTCGAGATCGTCGTCGCCGGTCGGGTAGTGATCCCACGGCTTGAATACCTTCAGACGGTAGCCCTTGTAGTTCGGCAACACCTCGCCGATGAACGGCACGACCTGCGCACGGCCCGTCTTCGCGAGCCGGCCGACGGCCGTCAGCGTGCACGCCGGCACGCCGAAGAACGGGACGAACGTCGAGTTGCGCAGCCCGTAGTCCATGTCGGCGCCGAGCATCACCGGCTTGCGGTCGCGCAGCCAGCGCAGCACGACGCGCGCGCTGTCCGCGCGGCCGACCATCTCGGCGTCGAAGCGCCCGCGCGCCTTCTTCGCCTCCTCCTCGAGCACCGCGTTCGAGAACGGCTGGTACAGCGATCCGCAGCGGCGGTGCAGCGACCGGTTCAGCCAGATCGAACCGGCTTCGATGCCGACGAAGTGCAGGCCGAGGAACAGCGTCGGCGGCAGGTCCGGATCGGTGAGATCGACCGCGCTGTCGACCTGGATCAGCTTCGCGAGCTTCTTCTCCGAGCCGAACCACTGCACGCTGCGCTCGACGTAGCTGCGGATCGCATGGCGGAAATGCCGGCCCGCCACGTCCTCGCGCCGCTCGTCGCTCCAGTCGGGGAAGCAGAGTTTCAGATTCGTATGTACGATGCGCTTTCGCCGGCTGGGGATCTGATACAGCAGCCAGCCGAGGCCATCGCCGAACCGTGCGGTCAGACCGTACGGCAGTAGCGCGAGCAGCTTCAGCAAGCCGATGGCGAGGTGCGTGCCGAGGCGGCCTAGCATGCGGAATCTCCGTGGGGCCGGCTGGCCGGCACGTTGCGAACAGGGTGGTAAGACAGCGGAAGATGCAGCACGGGCGGCGCTCTGTGACAATTCAGGAAAGCCGCTATAATACGGGCTTCGCCGAGTTAACTGACAACTTGCGGGGCGAAGCCGGCTGGCGCGACACACGCTGCCCGGTCCTGGTAATCCGCTAAAGCGTCGCCGCTTCAGGCCCAACGAAGCTGGCTACGTGAAACCAACCGTAACCACACAGGAGCCTGAAAAAGTGGCAAACGATTATCTCTTCACGTCCGAATCCGTCTCCGAAGGCCATCCGGACAAAGTCGCGGACCAAATCTCGGACGCGATTCTCGACGCCATCCTCGAGCAGGACAAATACTCCCGCGTCGCGGCGGAAACGCTGTGCAACACGGGTCTCGTCGTGCTGGCCGGTGAAATCACCACGACGGCCAACATCGATTACATCCAGATCGCGCGCGATACGATCAAGCGTATCGGCTACGACAACACCGACTACGGCATCGACTACAAGGGTTGCGCGGTGCTCGTCGCATACGACAAGCAATCGCCGGACATCGCGCAGGGTGTCGATCGTGCACACGACGACAACCTCGATCAAGGCGCGGGCGACCAGGGCCTGATGTTCGGCTATGCGTGCGACGAAACGCCGGAACTGATGCCGCTGCCGATCTACCTGTCGCACCGCCTCGTCGAGCGCCAGGCCAGCCTGCGCCGCGACGGCCGCCTGCAATGGCTGCGTCCGGACGCGAAGTCGCAGGTCACCGTCCGCTACGTCGACGGCAAGCCCGATTCGATCGACACCGTCGTGCTGTCCACGCAGCACGCACCGGACATCGAGCTGCCCGCGCTGCGCGAAGCGGTGATCGAGGAAATCATCAAGCCGACGCTGCCGGCCGAACTGATCAAGGGCGACATCAAGTTCCTCGTGAACCCGACCGGCCGGTTCGTGATCGGCGGCCCGCAGGGCGATTGCGGGCTGACGGGCCGCAAGATCATCGTCGACACCTACGGCGGTGCCGCACCGCACGGCGGCGGCGCGTTCTCGGGCAAGGATCCGTCGAAGGTCGACCGTTCGGCCGCGTATGCGGGCCGCTACGTCGCGAAGAACATCGTCGCCGCGGGCCTCGCGTCGCGCGCGCTGATCCAGGTGTCGTACGCGATCGGCGTGGCCGAGCCGACCTCGGTGATGGTCAACACGTTCGGCACGGGCCGCGTGTCGGATGCGGTGATCACGAAGCTCGTGCGCGAGCATTTCGACCTGCGTCCGAAGGGCATCATCAAGATGCTCGACCTGCTGCGCCCGATCTACGAGAAGACCGCGGCTTACGGTCACTTCGGCCGCGAAGAGCCGGAGTTCTCGTGGGAAGCGACCGACAAGGCGCTCGCGCTGGCCGAAGCGGCCGGCGTGGAGCCGACCGCACGCGTCGCGTGAGCGTCGTTCGCCTGAAATGAAAAACCCCGGCCAAGCCGGGGTTTTTTTATGGGTTCGATCGCCGAAGCAATGGCGGTCGATCGGGGCGGACGACGCCCGCCGGGTACATTCTCAGCGCGCGCCGAACCCGAACCAGCCGTTGCTGGCCGCGAGGCGACGCGGGCGGTTGATGCGGCGCTGCGGGCCGAGCTTGCGGCGCAGCGCGAGCGCGCGCAGCGACGACGGCTTCTGCAGCAGCGAGCGCAGGCCGGCGCGGCGCGCGAACGCCTGCGTGCTCATCATCGAGAAAAACGCGTGAAACCACGCACGGATGCCGTCCAGCCGGCTGTGCGGGTGCGTACGTTCGGCCAGCGCCTGCGTGCGTGCGCGGTGGTGGCGCAGCGGGCGGGCGGGAGCGGACGGCACGACGCGCTTCGCGGCGCGGTTGAAACGGGAAGTCAGACGGAATGGCATGTGAACGATGCTTCGCTTGTATGGATGGCGCCCTGCAGAGCGCACTGGTATGAACGGCCTCGGAGGACGCAACGGATCTTACCGAAACCCGTTGCGCGCCGCGCCCGCCAGAATTGACAGGCCGCGTCAGGCTACAGGGGATTCGTGACGGGCAAAAGTCGCGATAAACCCTTGTGCCGCAACGCGTGTGCCGCATACCGCCTGTCGCTCAGGCAGGTGCCGTGCCGCACAGTTCCCTTGCGCTGGATCAAATCCGCGATTGGCATGCCCCTGCGCACGACAATGGCGCTGTTCGCGGTATCCGGCGCCGATTTACAATCGTCACATTCACACAATAAACGTCTGGCATCCCATGTCGTCTCCATTGCAGTCGGAATCGATCCGCGCGCAAGTCGCGGAATTGCGCGAGCGCGGCTTCGTCGTCGCGCGCGGCCTCGTCGGCGAAGCGCAGTGCGCGACGCTCAGGCAGATCGCGGAGCGCCAGTTGCGGGAGGCCGCCGAGCCGATCGAATTCGAGGCCGACCTGCGCTACCCGGGCGCGCCCGAATCGAAGCATGCGCCGGGCGGGCATACGGTGCGGCGCCTGCTCGATGCGTACGCGCGCGATCCGGCATTCGCCGAGCGTGCGATCGCGCCCGAAATCGGCGCGTGGATGCGCGAGTATTTCGGTGAGCAACCGGTGCTGTCGCGCGCGCATCACAACTGCATGATGACGAAGCACCCGGCGTACGGGAGCCTGACCGGCTGGCATCGCGATTTCCGCTACTGGGCGTTCGAGCGCCCGGACATGGTGTCGGTGTGGCTCGCGCTCGGGCCGGAAACCAACGAGAACGGCGCGTTGTGGCTGGTGCCCGGCTCACATACGGCCGAATTCGGGCCGGAAGCGTTCGATGACGCGAAGTTCTTCCGCGGCGATTTGCCGGAAAATCGCAGGATGATCGACGCGGCCACGTGCCCGTCGCTGCAGACGGGCGACGTCGTGTTCTTCCACTGCAACACGCTGCATTCGGCCGGGCAGAACCGTTCCGACCAGGTGAAGTTCTCGCTCGTGTACACGTACCACGGTGCAAGCAACCGGCCGGTGCCCGGCACGCGCTCGGCGTCGAAGCCGGAAGTGCAGTTCTAGGCGCGGATCTGGCGGCCGGTGAAGCCGCCGCGGCCACGCGATGCGGCGCATCGCGAGCGGATGAAACGACGGGCGGCCTGGCCGCCCGTTTCGTTTGGCGCGGCCCCCGCGCGTGACGCGAGCCGCGGATGCGTCGCGATCAGCGCTTGCCGCCCGGCATCGCGAGGCCGATCAGGCCGATGAACGACGCGACGGCGCCGCCGACGATCAGCAGGATCGTCTTCGTCGCGGGCGAGCCGGTGAAGAAGCGCGACACGTTGTCGTTGATCGAATGGAACGACTGGCCGCCGAAATACAGCAGCACGATGCCGCCGACGAGCAGTGCAACCGAGATGACCCGGGACATACCAACCTCGCTGAAACGGTGATTCGAGACGCCGCAGTGTAGGCGAGCGCCGCGGTCGCGTCCATCGCCGTGCCGCCGTGCGCGATTCGGCCGCTTTCGCTACCATAGTCGTCGTATGACTCCTTCGCCGCCGTCGCGCCATCGGCGCGGCCGGCGCGCGTCCCTTCCCCCGATGTCCTGACGGAACAGACTCATGGCCTACGAAGCAGCTTCCGAACGTTATGCCGACATGCAATACCGTACCTGCGGCAAATCAGGGCTCAAACTGCCCGCCCTGTCGCTCGGCCTGTGGCACAACTTCGGCGATTCGACGCCGATCTCGACGCAGCGCGAGATCCTGCGCACCGCGTTCGATCTCGGCATCAACCATTTCGACCTCGCGAACAACTACGGGCCGCCGTACGGCAGCGCCGAAACCAACTTCGGCCGGCTGCTGAAGGAGGATTTCCGGCCGTATCGCGACGAGCTGCTGATCTCGACGAAAGCCGGCTGGGACATGTGGCCGGGCCCGTACGGCAGCGGCGGCGGCTCGCGCAAGTACGTGCTCGCGAGCCTCGATCAGAGTCTGCAGCGGATGGGGCTCGACTACGTCGACATCTTCTATTCGCACCGTTTCGACGCGCATACGCCGCTCGAGGAAACGGCGGGCGCGCTGGCATCGGCCGTGCAGCAGGGCAAGGCGCTCTACATCGGCATCTCGTCGTATTCGGCCGCGAAGACGCGCGAGATGGCCGACCTGCTCGCGCAGTACAAGGTGCCGCTGCTGATTCACCAGCCGTCGTACAACCTGCTGAACCGCTGGATCGAGCGCGACCTGCTCGGCACGCTCGACGACGTCGGCGCGGGCAGCATCGCGTTCACGCCGCTCGCGCAGGGCTTGCTCACGTCGAAGTACCTGAACGGCGTGCCGGCCGACGCGCGCGTGAACAAGCCGGGTGGCGGCTCGCTGAAGCAGGAGCACCTGAGCGCGGACAACCTCGAGCATGTACGCAAGCTCAACGCAATCGCCGAACGGCGCGGGCAGAGCCTCGCGCAGATGGCGCTGGCGTGGGTGCTGCGTGACGGCCGCGTGACGTCCGCGCTGATCGGCGCGAGCCGGGCGGAGCAGGTGCGCGAGAACGTCGGTGCGTTGAAGAACCTCGAATTCTCGGCGGAGGAGCTCGCGGAGATCGATCGCTACGCGACGGAAGGCGGCATCAATCTGTGGGAAAAGCCGTCCACCGATCAGGCGATCTGACCGGAACTCGATACGGCATGCGAAACATCGCGCGCCGTATCGTCGACGCGCAGGCAGTGCGTCACCTCGCTGCCGTGCAGCGAGGTGTGTCGCGCACGGCGGTGGCGCTAGATCAGCGCGGGCAGGCCTTCAACGAGCAATACCGCGACGCCGACGCCGAGAATGACGCCGAGTACGCGCAGCAGGTTGTGACGGAACTGGGTGGCGCACGGCACCGCGCCGAGAAATAGCGCTCCGGCCAGCGCCATCGGAATCAACAGGATGAAGTCGCCGATCGTGAAATAGGTCGTCATGCGTGTCTCCAGTGTCGGCCGAAGTGAGCGCTTCAGTGCGTGCCTTGGCGGCTCCATCCCTGCGGGATATCGGCCGAAGCCGGCACGCGCGCGCTCACCCCGGCCCCATGCCGGGTGTTTCTAATTGGTCCGGCCCGTTACGAGCAGGCCGGTCCATTCGAGTATAGGCAACCGGCGGCGTTTTTCGCTATCCGAACCATTAAAAATCAGCGGAAAGCCCCGGGAATCCCGCATTTTTCGTGCGAACAAGACGAACGCCTTGCACGCATCTTTCCCGTTCCTTTCGATTTTCGCGGAATCGTCGTATGTGTCCGATACGGGCCGCCGCACCCGCGGGCGCGGCGGCCGGCCCGCTCACGCGCGGTCGGATTGCGGGCGGCCGGCCGGCGCGCGGAACACGAGCGCGAGCCCGGCGATGATCGCGCCCATGCCGGCGAGCGCGAGCGGCTCGGGCCGGTTGCCGAGCCACGCGGCATCCATCAGCGTGGTGACGACCGGCACGAGATAGAACAGGCTCGTCACGTTCACGAGATCGGCGCGCTGCATCAATCGGTAGAACAGCAGTTGCGCGATCACCGAAATCACGATGCCGAGCCACAGCAGCGGCACGACGAACGCCCAGTTCAGCTCGAACGACACCGGCCGGAACGGCACGATCGCGACGCACAGCGCGAGGCCGATCGCGTTCTGCATCGGCAGCACGTCGGCGGGCGCCGCGCGCACGCGCTTTTGCAGCAGCGAGCCGACGGTCAGCGCGACGAGCGCCGTGAGCGCGCACGCGATGCCGGCCGCCGACAGGCCGCCCGTCCCGCCGCTCACGCCGCGACCGACGACGAGCGCGAGGCCCGCGAGCGACAGCGCGAGCCCCGCGATGCGCGCCGGCTGCCAGCGCCGCTCGACGATCGCGAGCGTGAGGATCGGCTGCACGCCGAGGATCGTCGCGAGCACGCCGGGCGCGATGCCGCGCTCGAGCGCGAGCAGATAGAAGATCGAATAGCCGCCCATCATCAGCAATCCGGTCAGCGCGGCCATGCGCCGCTCGCCGCGCGGCGGCAGCCAGCGTTTGCGCATGAACGCCAGCACGAGCAGGACGAGCGAGGCGAGCGCGAAACGGGCAGTGAGAAAGGCGAACGCGGAGGCGTGCCGCAAACCGAGTTCAGCGAAGATCGCGCCGCTGCTCCACAGCAGCACGAAGAGCGACGTCGCGCCATGCGCGGCAAGCGCACGTTTGAACGAAACCATGTGAATCCACCTGTCGAACGGATCGAAACGTTCCATCCGCGCGCGGCAACGTGCCGTGCGTCATGGCGCACGCACGTGCAGACAACGGGGCGAATGGAAGACGAAGAAGCCGGCGAGTCAGCCGGCGCGTGCCACCGGCGGGGGCGGCGCGGCGCAGACGCGCGGCGGTGCGACAGGAGGAGGAAGGACCGACGGATGCACGCACGCCCGCGGCCGCGAGTCGAACTGCGGCCGGGATGTTGCGCGGGCGGACGTGAGCGGATGCATCGTGTCGGAATGCGATTGAACGCGAATGAAAGCCAAAGGTACCGCAAGGCAGCCGTCGAACGCAACTGCTGTCGGCGGCGGCGCATCGCGGGTGGGGCGATGCAAGACGGCGCCGGCTCGCTGGCCGATGCGCATGCAAGCTTTCGACGACCGGAAGAAGGCGATCGGCAAGCGACGCGCGCGAGGTGATGTCAGCGCCGATCGCGGGCGTGTTCCGACGATCCCGCGCGGCGCAAGCGAAACGGGACGCGCGTTGCGTCGATCGCGCGTGCGCGGCGGCGCCGGACGGTTTCGGTAGGCAGCCGCATTCGACAGGGTATGATGGGGGTAACCGGGCGGGCAAGTGCGTGCCCGGCGCAGTGGTTGATTGGAGACATTCGACGAATTCGCGGCACTTCGCCCGCTTCTTCTTCTTTTCGCGCTTCGATAAACCGTGAACAATGGGATCACGCGCAACGCTCCGCCGAGAGCGGCGCGGATCGTGCATTTGCCGGCTCGCCAGCGGGCCGGGTTTCAAGATTCAAGAGTGGGGAACCATCATGCATATCGGGTCGATCGTCTGCACTACCCATATCGCGGTGCCGAAGGGCGCGCGCGGCATCGTCCAGCGCATCCTGGGCGACATGGCCATGGTGACCTGGTACGCGGGCGTGCCGGGTGAGTCGAAAGAACTCAACACCGAGCCGTTCTTTCTCGAGGACCTGATCGATACCGGCGAATCCGTCTTGCCGGCCGGCGCGGCGCTTCACTAAGGACGCTCGTACCGGACGCTCGTCTTTCGGTCCGGCTGGCGGCACAATGCGGGGCATGACCGACACCACTTCCGCTCCCGCTTCTCCCGCCAGCCCGCCGTTCGCCGGCCTCACGCCCGAGTGCGTGCTCGACGCGCTCGACAGCGTGCTGATGCCGGCCGGCCTGCGCACCGACGGGCGCCTGCTCGCCCTCAACAGCTACGAAAACCGCGTCTACCAGGTCGGTATCGAAGACGGCCCGCCGGTCGTCGCGAAGTTCTATCGCCCGGCGCGCTGGTCGGACGACGCGATCCTCGAAGAGCATGCGTTCGTCGCCGAACTCGCCGCGCGCGAGATTCCGGCGGTGCCCGCGCGAGCCTTCGACGGCCGCACGCTGCACGCGTTCGACGGCTTCCGCTTCTCGATCTTCGAGCGGCGCGGCGGCCGCGCACCCGATCTCGACCGCAGCGACACGCTCGAATGGCTCGGCCGCTTCATCGGCCGCATTCATGCGGTCGGCGCGACGCAGCCGTATGTCGCGCGTCCCGTGCTCGACATCGGTACGTTCGGCTACGAGCCGCGCGACTACCTGCTCGCGCACGATTTCATTCCGGATGACGTAAGGCCGGCGTACGAGACCGCGGTCGCACTCGCGCTCGAAGGCGTCGAGGCCGCGTTCGAGCGCGCGGGCGAGATCCGCCTGCTGCGCACGCACGGCGACTGTCATCCGAGCAACGTGCTGTGGACCGATGCCGGCCCGCATTTCGTCGACTTCGACGACAGCCGGATGGCGCCGGCCGTTCAGGATCTGTGGCTGCTGCTGCCGGGCGATCGCGAAGGCGCGTCGCGCGCGCTGGCGGACCTGCTCGCCGGCTACGAGGATTTCTGCGAATTCGACCCGCGCGAGCTGCATCTGGTCGAAGCGCTGCGGACGCTGCGGCTGATCCACTACGCGGCGTGGCTCGCGCGGCGCTGGGACGACCCGGCGTTTCCGGCCGCGTTCCCGTGGTTCAACACGCATCGTTACTGGGAAGCGCGCGTGCTCGAATTGCGCGAGCAGATCGGCGCGATGCAGGAAGGGCCGCTCTGGCCCGTGTGATGGACGACGGCTGCGTGCGCGGCATCCCATGCCGTGCGGCAAGGGCCGCGGCGCGACGCGCGCGGCCCGTCTACCTCAGAACTTCAGCATCAGCTTGATCAGCGCGGCGAAGCGCTTGCCGTATGGCGGCGCGAGCAGGTTGCGCGCGTTCAGCCGCGCCTGCGTGAGCACGGGCTTCATCTTCGAGAACGTCACGAAGCCGTCGTAGCCGTGATACGCGCCCATGCCGCTCGCGCCGACGCCGCCGAACGGCAAGCTGCCGCACGCGATGTGCATCAGCGTTTCGTTGACCGTTACGCCGCCGGAGATCGTTTCGTGCATCACGCGGTCGATCGTGCCGCCATCCTCGTCGAACAGGTACAGCGCAAGCGGACGCGGGCGCGCGTTGACGTATGCGATCGCTTCGTCGAGCCGTTCGTACGGCACGAGCGGCAGCAGCGGCCCGAAGATTTCCTCCTGCATCAGTTGCGATGCGGCCGGCACCCGCGTGAGCGCGCACGGCACGAAGCGGCGCGACACGGGATCGGACTGCGCGTCGGACAGCGGATGCAACTGCGCGCCGCCCGCCTGCGCGTCGCTCGCGAGTTGCTGCAGGCGTGCGTAGTGGCGCGGCGACACGATCGTCGTGTAGTCGCCGTTGGCCGACAGATCCGGATACAGCTTCGCGAAGCGGGTTCGCGCGCGTTCGATGAACGCGCCTTCCATCCCGCGCGGCAGCAGCACGTAGTCGGGCGCGATGCAGGTCTGGCCGGCGTTCAGCGTCTTGCCGGCGACGATCGCGTCGACGGCCGCGTCGAAGCGCGCATTCGGGCCGATGATCGCCGGCGACTTGCCGCCGAGCTCGAGCGTGACGGGCGTGAGGTTGTCGGCGGCCGCGCGCATCACGTGGCGGCCGACCTGCGTGGAGCCGGTAAACAGCAGATGGTCGAACGGCAGCGCGCTGAATGCGGCGCCGACCTCCGCGTCGCCGTTGACGACCGCGACGTGGTCGCGCGTGAAGGTCTTGCCGATGAGCTGCTCGAACAGCGCCGACGTGCGCGGCGTCAGTTCGGACATCTTGATGATCGCGCGGTTGCCGGCGGCGAGCGCGCAGATCAGCGGGCCGGCCGCGAGCAGCACCGGGTAGTTCCACGGCACGACGATGCCGACCACGCCGAGCGGCTGCGGCACGACCTTCGCGCGCGCCGGGCGCAGCCATTTGTTCATCGGCTTGCGGATCGGCTTCATCCAGCGCTTGCCGTGCTTCAGCGCGTCGTCGATCTCTTCCTTCGCCATCCAGATTTCCGACAGCAGCACTTCCTGCTTTGCGCGATGGCCGAAATCGGCGCTGATCGCGTCGGCGAGCGCATCCGCGTGGTCGATCAGCATCGTGCGCAGCGCGCGCAGGTGCTGCGCACGCGTGTCCCACGCCGGGTACGGTGCGCGCAGGTACGCCGCGCGCTGGTCGTGCAGCAGCGACGTCAGCGCATCGACCGACGGGCGTGCTTGCGGAGCCAGTTCGGGCAGGTCGTTCTTCATGTCGTCTCCTCCAGTTGGGCCTGGCTGGTCGGCCGGCCGTCACGCCTCACGCTCGGCGAGCGCGGCGACGCGGATCGGGTGATGCGTGTCGCGCGGCACGGGGCCGGATGCGACGGGTGCTCGAAAACCGGTTGATGCATGCGGCCGGCGTCGTATCCGCGCGACGGTGTCCGTGTCCGAAAGTCGTGCCGCACGGCACGCGCGCACGGCCCGATGCGGTGACGCGCGGGCACGCGACGCCGTCTTGCGAGCGTGTGCCGGTGCACCGCGGCAGCGTCGCGCGACGGGGCCGTGACGGCGTGTCGCCGCGCATCGTGCGACGGCGCCGAGACACCGTCCAAACGGTCGGCGACGACACGCGCCGTTCGATTTCGACCGAGGGCGCGCATCACGCCGCGCAGCGTCGCGCGGGCCGCCGTTTGAAATGAAATGCGGGCCGCGCGCTTGACCTCTGGATCACCCGGTCGGCACGCGGCCTGCAGGATCTGGCGCTGCATCGTCATTCCTCCCGTTTCGCGACGAATCGGCTTCTCGTGGCCGGTGCATCGCGCGAAGCGCATCGACACATCTTAAATTTAGTTCACGCGGGCGTTTAGAGGAATCGCTCTTGAATCGGCGCGCCGCGCACGGGACGGCCATTCCTACAATGCCCCGAGGGTCTGTTTGCAGATGGAACACGCATGCGTTGCCGCGAGAACGGCCGCTCGCGGCGTCGCGCGCCTCGCGAGCGGCCGTTCTCGTGGCAACTCCAAATTAAAAAAATCATGTCACGGGAATGCCCGAAATCGCCCATCCCCCAAGGGGACTTCCTTCGGGGCGTATGGCGGCGTCGCTCGTCGCTCCTTGCCCTACGAGCGATTTCGGGCATTCGCATGCGTGCTCCATCTGCAAACAGACCCTCCAAAGAGGAGACACGGTCGCGCGGCAGTGCCGGGCGACCTCCATGACACGACGGAGACGTGACATGCAATACGACTACATCATCGTGGGCGGAGGTTCGGGCGGAGCGAGCCTTGCCGGCCGTCTCGCCGATGCCTGCCCCGATGCGACGATCGCGCTGATCGAGGCCGGCTCGCATACGGAGCGCAACCTGCTCGTCAACATGCCGGTCGGCATCGCGGCGCTGGTGCCGTTCAAGCTCGGCACGAACTACGGCTACGAGACGGTGCCGCAGCCGGGCCTCGGCGGGCGGCGCGGTTACCAGCCGCGCGGGCGCGGGATGGGCGGCTCGAGCGCGATCAACGCGATGATCTATACGCGCGGCCACCCGGGCGACTACGACGAGTGGGCGCAACTGGGCGCGACGGGCTGGGGCTGGCAGGACGTGCTGCCGTATTTCCGCCGCGCGGAAGGCAACGAGCGCGGCGCGGATGCATGGCACGGCGCGGACGGCCCGCTCACGGTGTCGGATCTGCGCTTTCGCAATCCGTTCTCCGAACGATTCATCCAGGCCGCGCATGCGGCCGGCTATCCGCTGAACGACGATTTCAACGGCGCGACGCAGGAAGGCGTCGGCTTCTATCAGGTCACGCATCGCGACGGCGCGCGCTGCAGCGTGGCGCGCGCGTATATCTACGGCCGCAACCGGCCGAACCTGCACGTGATCACCGATGCGACGGTGCTGCGCGTCGGCTTCGACGGCAAGCGCGCGGTCGGCGTCGTCGTGTCGCGCAACGGGCGGGTCGAGACGCTCGGCGCGCGCGCGGAAGTGATCCTGTCGGCCGGCGCGTTCAATTCGCCGCAACTGCTGATGTGTTCGGGGATCGGCCCGGCCGAGCAGTTGCGCCGGCACGGGATCGCGGTCGTGCACGATGCGCCGGACGTCGGCGCGAACCTGATCGACCACATCGACTTCATCATCAACACGCGCGTGAATTCGTCGGAGCTGGTCGGCGTGTGCCTGCGCGGCATCGCGAAGATGACGCCGGCGCTCGTGCGCTATTTCTCGCGCCGCACGGGGATGATGACGAGCAACGTCGCGGAGGCCGGCGGCTTCATCAAGAGCGACCCGTCGCTCGAGCGTCCCGACCTGCAACTGCATTTCTGCACGGCGCTCGTCGACGATCACAACCGCAAGATGCACTGGGGCTTCGGCTATTCGCTGCACGTGTGCGCACTGCGGCCGTTCAGCCGCGGCACGGTCGCGCTCGCGAGCGGCGATGCGCGCGATGCGCCGCTGATCGATCCGCGCTTCTTCAGCGATTCACGCGACCTCGACCTGCTGGTGCGCGGCACGCAGGCGATGCGCCGCATCCTGTCGCAGGCGCCGCTGGCGTCGCAGGGCGGGCGCGAGCTGTACACGCGGCCGGACCAGAGCGAAGCGGAGCTGCGCGCGACGATCGTCGCGCATGCGGACACGATCTATCACCCGGTCGGCACCTGCCGGATGGGCTCGGATGCGCGCGCGGTCGTCGATCCGCAACTGCGCGTGCGCGGCGTCGACGGATTGCGCGTGGTGGATGCGTCGGTGATGCCGACGCTGGTCGGCGGGAACACGAATGCGCCGTCGGTGATGATCGGCGAACGCGCGGCGGACTTCATCGCCGCGGCGCGCAAGGGCGGCGTGCCGCGCGGCGAGGCGGCCGCGGCGGTGCACGGTTGCTAGACGCGGCGCGCGCACGGCAGCGACCATGCTCAGGCAAACGTATCGACGAGGCCGGCGCGGCTCACGGGTGCGGCGACCGGTGCGGATCGCGCGGCGTCGACGGGTGCATCGACGGCTGACGGTCCGCCGTTCCCGCGTCGCGACGGCTGGCCGCCGGCGAAGGTCTGCTGCGGGTTTTGCTGCTGTTGCTGCGACGCGAGGCCGCCGTCGCTGACGGTCGCGCTGCCGAGCCCGAGCCCGCCCGCTTCCATCGCCTCGCGCAGCTTCGGCAGCGCGGCTTCGACCGCGTCGCGCACCTGCGCGTGCTGCGACACGAACAGCGCGTGCGCGTGATTGTCCGCGACGCGCAGCACGACCTGCAGTGGCCCGAGATCGGGCGGGTTGAGCGTCAGCTCGGCGCTCTGCTGGTGCGCATTCGACAGGAACACGACCTTCTGGCTCAGCGCATCCGTCCAGTCGGCCGTGCCGACGTGCGGCGCGAGCGCGTGCGCGTTCGCGGCGGCGATCGCACCGGCAGCCGGCGACAGTTGCAGGTTCGCCTGCGCGCCGGCGGTGGCCGCCGCGCCTGCCGCGAGCGTCGCGCTGGCGGCCGGGTCGGTTGCGTTGCCGGCTGCCGCGAGCGCGTGCTGTGCGCCGGATTGCGCGTTCGCGTCGGCCTGCAGCGTCTGCGGCGTGACCTGGGCCGGCGCCTGCTGGGTGGCGAGCGCGCCTTTCGCGTCGGCGAGCGTACGGTCGAAGGTCGGCACTTTCGGCGTGAGCGGCGCGGCGGCGTTCGACGTGGTCGCGGCCGGCGCCGTCGGCGTGGCGGCGGCGCTCGTGCCGGTCGCAGGCATCGCAATCGCGTTCGCACCACCCGTCAGCTTGGCGAGCGCCGCTTGCAGCGCGTCGCGGCTCGATGCCGGGTCGGTTGGCAGGGCGGCTGCGTCCTGGGTCGCATGGTCGGCGAGCGTGGCCGCGGCGTCCGGCTGGCCCGGCATGGCCGTCTTTTGCGCGGCGGCAGCGCCAGCCGCCGCGGCGGCGGTCGTCGCGTCGGCCGGCGTCGCGGTGTCCGGACGCGCCTGCAGTTGCGCCTGCACGGCCGCGGCAGCCGCGAGCGCGGCGGCATCGGGGTTGGCGGTGGCGGTGGCGTTCGCGGCCGTGGCGTCGGTTGCGTCGTCGTCCTCCGTGCCGGACGGCTTCGCACCGGCGGCCGGCTTCGACGCAGCCTGTTTGGCCGGCACGTCCGGCGTACCGGTGCTGGGCGTGTCGCCGCGCGTGGTGACGCTTTGCTTCAGCGTCTGCGCGAACGGCACGGCGCTCGCGGCAGCCGACGCATCGTTGGCAGTGGCGGACGCGCCCGGGCCGCGGGTGGCCTTGAGTGCGGCGCCGGCGGTGTCGAGCAGCGCGCCGAGCAGGGGCAGGGGAGGCATGACGGTTCTCTCGTTCGAATGCGGTGGTCGGTTACGACGAGCGGGCCGCGTCGGCCCGCATGCGCAGGATCTTCGCGGCATGTTCGTCGGCGTCGCGCTGTTCGCGCCGGGCGTCGCGCTTCGCTTCCTGCGCGACGCCGCGCGCCTGCAGGATTTCATACGAGCCGACGGTCCGTTTCTTCTGCTGCCAGTTCGGGCGCGCCTCGTCGATGCGGACGTCGGCCGCGGCGAGCACGGTGCGCTGCTGCGCGATCGCCGCATCGAGCGTGTCGATGAACGCCTGGAAATTGCGCCAGTTGCCGGCCGGCATCCCGCTCTGCGCGGATTGCGCGAAGCGCGCGTGATATTCGTCGCGGTAGCGCAGCAGCGCGTCGAGCTGTTCGGCCGCCGCGGTGCGGTCGCGCTGCGCGGTGCCGAGCTGCTTCGCGGCCGAGTCGAGGTCTTCCTGCGCACGGTCGAGCAGCAACTGAAGGGGAAAGCCGTGGGCCATCGGGATCAGCCTCCGTAAGCGTCGAACAGCGCATCGAGCGCGGTGAGGCTCGATGCGAACGGCGCGCATTCGCGAAAGCCCTGCTGCAGGAAGGCCTCGATGCGCGGGTAAAGCGCGATCGCGCGGTCGAGCTGCGCGTCGCGGCCGGGTGCGTAGGCGCCGACCGCGATCAGGTCGCGATTGCGCTGGTAGCGCGACAGCATCTGCTTGAACTGCCGCACGTGGTCGAGATGCGTTTCGTCGATCAGCGCGGTCATCGCGCGGCTGATCGACGCCTCGATGTCGATTGCCGGATAGTGGCCGGCCTCGGCGAGCGCGCGCGACAGCACGATGTGGCCGTCGAGGATCGCGCGCGCCGAATCGGCGATCGGGTCCTGCTGGTCGTCGCCTTCGGTCAGCACCGTGTAGAACGCGGTGATCGAGCCGCCGCCTTCGGGCCCGTTGCCGGTGCGCTCGACGAGCGCGGGCAGCTTCGCGAACACCGACGGCGGATAGCCCTTCGTCGCGGGCGGCTCGCCGATCGCCAGCGCGATCTCGCGCTGCGCCATCGCGTAGCGCGTCAGCGAATCCATCAGCAGCAGCACGTGCTTGCCCTGGTCGCGGAAGTACTCGGCGAGCGACGTCGCGTACGCAGCGCCCTGCATCCGCAGCAGCGGCGACACGTCGGCCGGCGCGGCGACGACGACCGAGCGCGCGAGCCCGTCCTCGCCGAGGATCTGTTCGATGAATTCCTTCACTTCGCGGCCGCGTTCGCCGATCAGCCCGATCACGATCACTTCCGCGCTCGTGTAGCGCGCCATCGTGCCGAGCAGCACCGACTTGCCGACGCCGGAGCCGGCGAACAGGCCCATCCGCTGGCCGCGGCCGACGGTGAGCAGCGCGTTGATCGCGCGCACGCCGACGTCGAGCACATGGTGGATCGGCTCGCGATCGAGCGGGTTGATCGACGGCGCCGACAGCGGCGCGTCGACTTTCGACGCGAGCGGGCCGAGGCCGTCGAGCGGGCGGCCCGATGCGTCGACGACGCGCCCGAGCATTTCCCAGCCGACCGGCAGCCGCTTCGCGCCCGCGAGCGGATCGGCGACGGGCGCGGCCTCGAGCGGCCACACGCGCGCGCCGGGCAGCACGCCGGCGACGTCGGTGGTCGGCATCAGGAACAGGCGGTCGCCGGCGAAGCCGACGACTTCGGCTTGCGCGTGCGGCAGCGTGCTGCCGGGCGGCAGTTCGATCGTGCATTCGGCGCCGACCGACAGGCGCAGCCCGATCGCCTCCAGCACGAGGCCGGCCGCGCGCGTGAGGCGGCCGCACGGCCGCAGCGGCAGCGCGCGGTGGCTGCGCGCGGCGAGCCCGTTCAGGTGCGTGCGCCAGTGCGCGAGGTGCGGATTGTGCGGCGCGCGCGGGGCGGCGCCGGCGGCCTCGGATGCCGCGTGCGGCGAGGCGTCGAATGCGGGATCGTGCGGGGCAGCCGGCCCGAACGACGCGAGCGCGAGCTCGCGTTCGAGCGGCGTCATGCCGTCGTGCGCGAGCGCGTCGGGCGAGCGCGTCACCACGTGCTCACCTTGCCGATCGCGGCGGCGACGCGCTGCCAGCGCGTGGGCAGCGTCGCGTCGACCTCGCCGGTCGCGGCGTGCGCGCGGCAGCCGCCGCGCTCGATCGACGCGTCGGTGCGCACGTTCCAGCCGAGCGTGTCGAGGTCGTCCTGCAGATACGCCTCGACGACGGGCAGGTCGGCCGGATTCACCGCGAGATGCGGCGCGCCGGCGAGCGCCGGTTCGGCCGCGAGCACGTCGCGCACGGCGGCGACCAGCGCGGCCGGGTCGTGCTTCACGTGCTGGCGCACGACCTGCTGCGCGATGTCGAGGGCGAGCTGCGCGAGGTCGGATGCGAGATCGTGTTCGACGGCCGAGACGGCTTCGCGAAACGACGCGGCGAGCGCCGCCAGTTGCGCGGCCTGCTCGCGCGCTTCGGCCTGGCCGGCCTCGAAACCCTGTTCGCGGCCCTGTTCGAAACCGGCCTGGTAGCCGCGCGCCTGGCCTTCGACGTGGCCGGCCGCATGGCCTTCGGCGTGCGCGGCGTCGCGCACGCGCTGCAACTCCTCGGCGAGCGCGGCCGCAGCGGCCGCCGCGTCGTCGGGCGGCGGCGGGGGCGGCGGCGGGTCGAACGACGCCATCTCCCACCGCTGGTACGCGGTGAGGGTGCCCACGCGATCGCTCGCCGAATCAGACATAGGCGTCTTCCGCCTTGCCGCCGATCGCGATCGCGCCGCTCTCGGCGAGGTTGCGCACGATCTGCAGGATGCGGCGCTGCTGCGTCTCGACGTCGGACACGCGTACCGGGCCGCGCGCGTCGAGATCCTCGGCGAGCAGTTCGGCCGCGCGCTGCGACATGTTCGCGAGGAACTTCTGGCGCAGCGCGGGCGGCGCGCCCTTGAGCGCGATGATCAGCGTTTCGGACTCGACTTCCTTGAGGATCATCTGGATCGCGCGATCCTCGAGGTCGAGCAGGTTCTCGAACACGAACATCTGGTCGATGATCTTCTGCGCGAGATCGGCGTCGTACTGGCGCACGCTTTCGAGTACGCCTTCCTCGTGCACGCTCGTCATGAAGTTCAGGATCTCGGCCGCGGTGCGGATGCCGCCCATCGGGCTGCGCTTCAGGTTGTCGCTGCCGGACAGCAGGCCGGTGAGCACGTCGTCGAGCTCGCGCAGCGCGGCCGGCTGGATGCCGTCGAGCGTCGCGATCCGCAGCAGCACGTCGTTACGCAGCCGTTCGGTGAAGCACGACGCGATTTCCGACGCCTGGTCGCGGTCGAGGTGCACGAGGATCGTCGCGATGATCTGCGGATGCTCGTTCTTGATCAGTTCGGCCACCGCGGCCGAATCCATCCATTTGAGGCCCTCGATGCCGCTCGTGTCGCTACCCTGCAGGATGCGGTCGATCAGCACGCCGGCCTTGTCCTCGCCGAGCGCCTTCGTCAGCACCGAGCGGATGTACTCGTTCGAATCGAGCGACAGCGCGGTGTGCTGCTCGGCTTCCTTCACGAACTCCTGCAGCACGTCCTCGACCTGCTCGCGCGTGACGTTCTTCAGCGCGGCCATCGCCACGCCGATCTTCTGAACCTCGCGCGGCGCGAGGAACTTGAATACCTGCGCGGCCTCTTCCTCGCCGATCGACATCAGCAGCAGCGCGCTCTTGGTCAAGCCTTCAGCGTTCATCGGACACCCAGTTCTTCACGACGGTGGCGACGATCTTCGGATCCTGGCGGGCGATCGTGCGCGCGTAGTCGAGGTTGCGTTCGTAGCGGTTCTTCTCGTTTTCGAAGCCGAGCAGCAGCGGATCGGCTTCCTCCGCCGCCTTCTCCGGCGCGGGCAGGCCGTCGAGCGCGACCGTGTCCTCCGGCGCCGCGAGCGCCGGCGCGGCCGGCTCGGGCGGCGGGAACGCGCGGCGCATCGCCGGGCGCACGAACATGAAGTAGAGCGCCGCCGCGGCCGCCGCGATGCCGAGCCACTTCGCGGCTTCCTTCGCCATCGCGATCACGTCGGGCTGGCGCCACCACGGCAGGTCGGCGTACGGGTCGCTCACGGTCGAGAACGCGCTGTTCACGACGTTCACCGAGTCGCCGCGCTTCGCGTCGTAACCCATCGCGTCCTTCACGAGCTGTTCGACCTGCGCGAGCTTCGCGGGCGGCAGCGGCTGCATCGTCACGTGGCCCTTCGCGTCGGCCACCGGCTGGTAGTTGACGACGACCGCCACCGACAGCCGCTTCACGCTGCCCATCGGCTGTTCGGTATGGCGGATCGTCTTGTCGAGCTCGTAGTTGGTCGTCTGGTCCTTGCGGTCGCTGACCGGCGTGGTCTGCGGCGCGTTCTGGCCGTTGCCGGCGACGATCGGCGCGGAGGCCGGCTGCGGCGGCGTGTTCGACAGCGCGCCCGGCACGCCCGACGCGCCGCCCTGCGCGAGTTCGGTCGCGCTGCTGGTCTGCTGGCTGCGGATCGCGGCCTGCTGCGGCGTGCCGTTCGGGCCGTAGCTTTCCGAGGTCTGCTCGATCTTCGAGAAATCGAGATCCGCGCTGACCTGCGAGCGCGCGTTGCCGGCGCCGAAGATCGGCGCGAGGATCGCGTCGATGCGCTTCTGCGTGTTGTGCTCGACCTGCTGCACGTACTTGAGCTGGCTCGCGTCGAGGCCGGAAGCGGATGCGGTCTGGGTCAGCAGGTTGCCGTCCTGGTCGACGATCGTCACGTTCTTGGCCGGCATGTCGGGCACGCCGGACGACACCATCCGCGTGATCGCCTGCACCTGGCCCTCGTCGAGCACGCGGCCCGGGTAGAGGTCGACGAACACCGACGCGCTCGGCGCTTCCTTGTCGCGCACGAACACCGACGGCTTCGGAATCGCGAGATGCACGCGCGCGCCGCGCACGGCATTGATCGATTCGATGGTGCGCTGCAGCTCGCCTTCGAGCGCGCGCTGGTAGTTGATCTGCTCGGCGAACTGGCTGATGCCGAATTTCTGGTTGTCCATCAGCTCGAAGCCGACCGAGCCGCCCTTGGGCAGCCCCATCGCGGCGAGCTTCAGGCGCGTCTCGTGCACCTGGCTCGACGGCACGAGGATCGCGCCGCCGGCATCGGCGAACTTGTAGGGAACGTTTGCCTGCTGGAGCGCGGCGATGATCGCGCCGCCGTCGCGGTCCGACAGGTTGCTGTACAGCACGCGGTAGTCGGGCGCCCGGCTCCATAGCACGAGCGCGGTGATCGCGGCGATCGCGAACGCGACGGCGATCACGAACGGCAGCTTCGGGTTGCCCTTCATCCGCGAGATGCCGGGAATGCGTTCCGCGAAGCCGCCAAGCCCGAAGTCCGCGCCTGCGCCTGCGCCGCCCGCGCCCGGCAACGCGGCGGCCGCGGCGGCGCCGGGCACCGGGCTGAGGCCCGCGCGGGCGTCTGGGTTGATCAGCGAGTTGGCCTGCGAATCCATGCGTCGAGTTTCTCCGGAGCGGGACGACTGAGCTCGCTCGGACGAGCGGGCGGACAATGACACGATGCGATTATCGGGACCCGCGGCGCACTCCGATCGACCGAAAAGAGCGGGGTTTCCCCCGTACTTTCGCGGCTTTGACGCGCACCGCGCTGCTATCCTTTGTCGCGATCCGGCATGGTGCGCGTGGTGCGGCGCCAGCGGGTCGCCCGGTGTGTCCGGGTCTCTTCTCTATGTCTGGGGACAGCATGACTGCGAACGTCAGCGGAATCGGTTCGGTGTTGCAACAGATGCAGTCGATGGCCGCGCAGGCGTCCGGCGGCGTCGCGAGCCCGACGGCGGCGCTGGCCGGCGCGGGCGCGGCGACGGCCGGCACGTTCGCGAGCGCGATGAAGGCATCGCTCGACAAGATCAGCGGCGACCAGCAGCACGCGCTCGGCGAGGCGAAGGCGTTCGAGGTCGGCGCGCCGAACATCTCGCTGAACGACGTGATGGTCGACATGCAGAAGGCCAATATCGGCTTCCAGTTCGGGCTCCAGGTCCGCAACAAGTTGGTGAGCGCTTACAACGACATCATGCAGATGGCGGTGTGACGGCCATCCGGGGACGGCCGTCCGGCGACGGCTCGGGGCTTGCCGGGTGAGGCGGGCGGCCGGCATCGCTTGCCCGACGGCAGCCTCCGCGCACCTAAAGCTTTTCAAATCCCTTCCGATAACTCCGGTGAAGGCCGTCCCGTGCAACGCACGGCCGCGGCTCCTGACTAGCCAACGCAAATAACAAGGAGAAGCGCATGTTTTCCCCAGGACACGCTGGAGCCAATGCGTACGCGCGTGTCGGCGTCGAGACGGGGGTGATGGGCGCCTCCCCGCACCGGCTGATCGCGATGCTGTACCAGGGCGCACGGCAGGCGATCGCACTGGCGCGCATGCATTTGCAGCAGGACAACGTGTCCGGGCGCGGCGAGGCGATCGGCAAGGCGATCCGGATCGTCGAGAGCGGCCTGCAGGCGTCGCTGAACCGCGACGCGGGCGGCCAGATCGCCGACCGGCTCGATGCGCTGTATGCGTATATCGGCCGGCGCCTGCTCGAAGCGAACACGCAGGCGAGCGACGCGATGCTGGTCGAGGTCGACCGCCTGCTCGCGACGCTCGAGGAAGCATGGACGGGCATCGCCCCGGAAGTCGCGCGGATGGCCGCGCAACAGGTAGCGGAAGCATCACGATGAATCACAAGGCCGAATACTTCGCGCGTTACGAGGCGCTCGCCGCCGTGTCGGGCCGGATGCTGTGCGCCGCGCGCGACGCCGACTGGAGCGCGTTGCCGGAGTTGCAGGCCGAATTCATGCAACTCGTCGACGGGTTGAAGGAGGCCGATCCGGGCGTCGCGCTCGACGAGTCGGATCTCGGCCGCAAGCTCGACCTGATCCGGCGCATCCTGGCCGACGACGCCGCGATCCGCGATCTCGCGAGTCCCGACGTCGCGCGGCTGTCCGCGCTGTTCGAGGCGCGGCGCTCGACCCAGGTATTGACCGATCTGTACCGCGCGCGCGGGTAGGGCCGTGGTCCGGAGGCGGGTGCGGGGCGCCCGGGCCCGGCGCCGCACGCGGCGCGTGCCGGTCCCGCGGGCGGCACCGGCGTGCCGCGCCCCGATTCGCAACGATGTGGCTGATATAGGCAGGCTTCGATCATGACCGGTATCGACTCCGTTGCGGCCGCGCTGCTGGCGAGCCGCCTCGACAGCCTGCTGACCGGCACCGTATCGGCGCCGGCGGGCGGCGGCGCGGCCTCGCAGGTCGGCACGCCCGGCGCCGGCGCGTCGTCCCCGCCGCCGGCCGGCAGCCCGAGCGCCGCGCCGCCGGCTTCCACGCAGACCGCGCTGTCCGACGTCGGGCGCGTGCTCGACGCGATCTCGCGCTCGGGCGGCGACGCGACGCCGGCGATCGTCGGCCGGCTGCCGCTGCTCGCCGATCCCGCCGTGCTGCTCACCGGGACGCCCGTGCCGGCGCGCGCGCCGGCTGCGTCCGGTCCCGCTGCGTCTTCCACGCCGGCTTCCGCTGAAGCGTCGTCCACGGCAGCGACGCGCGATGCGGCCGCGCCGCCGCCGGTCGCGGCGTTGCGGGCGGCGTTGGCGCAGGCCGTGAGCGAAAGCGGCCTCTTCTACGAATCCCATCTCGCGCAATGGCTGGCCGGCCAGCGGCCGCTCGCGGCACTGATGCGCGAGCCGCAGGCGCGCCTCGCGACCGCGCCCGTGCCGGCCGACCCGGAAGCCGTCCCGCGCGAGCCGACCGACGTGCTCGACGAATTGCTCGCACCGCGCCCGCCGCTGCCCGCCGCCGCGCGGGCCACCGCGCAACCGCCGGCCCAGGGCGGCGCGCCTGCACGCGACCCCGCCCAGGCCGCGCCGGCGGCGGCCCGGCCGGGCGCATCGTCGCCGCCCGACGCCGCCGATCCGCTGGCCGCGCACGCCGATACCCACTGGACGCCCGCGCGTGCCGGGCTGGCCGCCGCATCGTCCGACCCGCAGGCGCAGCCGCTCGCGCCCGTGCACCCGGCCGCCGTGCCGCTCGTTCGGCAGCAGCTCGATGCGCTCGCGACCGACCAGTTTCGCTGGACCGGCGAGGCGTGGCCCGGCGCGCGGCTCGACTGGACGATCGAACCCGACGAGCCGGGCCACCGTGCACCGCGCGGCGGCGGTGACGACGACACGGGCGACGGCATCGCGTGGCGCACGCGCCTGACGCTGACGCTGCCGTCGCTCGGCACGGTGGACGCCGAGCTGGTGCTGAACGGCGCACAGCTCGTCGCGCGGCTGCGCGCGAACCAGACGGGCGCCGACCGCCTCACGCGCAACGAAGCCGCGCTGCGGCAGCGGCTCGAGGGTTCGGGGCTCAAGGTGGGCGGGCTGTCGATTCGCGCGGTCGACGACGGGCCGGACGGCTTCGACCTCTTTGCCGCCCAGGCCGCCGCCGCCGCGTACGCGCGCGGCGCGGCCGACGTGCGGGTGCCGGGCGACGACGACGAGGCGCTGTGATGAGCATGACGTCCCGCAAGCGCGCGGCCGCGCTCGTCTACGACCCGAAAGGCGGCGACGCGGCGCCTCGGGTGGTCGCGAAGGGCTACGGCCTGCTCGCCGAGATGATCGTCGCGCGCGCACGATGCGGGGCTCTACGTGCATACGGCGCCGGAGATGGTGTCGCTGCTGATGCAGGTCGATCTCGACGACCGGATCCCGCCGCAGCTCTATCAGGCGGTCGCCGATCTGCTCGCGTGGCTGTACGCGCTCGATCGCACCGAGCCCGCGCCGGACGCGGCCGCGCCGCGCTTCCCGCTGCCGCCGTTGCGCTGAACGGCCTGCCGTCGCGCGGCTTCTTGCGACATGCGGCTCGTGGTCGGCGGGATCATTCCGCCGGCATCGTGCGCCGATCGATTGGCTTCGTGCTGCAACGGACGCCTTTCTTTCGCGTTCCGGCGCGCATGGAACCCGCCGTTCCGCACGCGCACGGATTGAGCCGGCTTTTGATTTATGTAATGATATCCATTCTCATTTTCATGCTGCCCGGGCGGTGCGCACTTCCTGCGCGCCGCCCGTTGTTTTGAACGAATGGAACCTTTCGCGTGAACGCGCCCGAAACGATCGACCCGCCCAAGACGGGCATGCCGCGCGCCGGCGTCACCATGCTGCACCCGGCGGGCCGCCCGCTGAGCGACGACGAACTGGCCGCGCGCCGCCAGCGCTCGCGCCGCGCGACCTTCATCAAGTGGCTGCGCAAGGTGCACGGCTGGGTCGGGCTGTGGGGCGCGGTGCTCGGGCTGCTGTTCGGGGTGACCGGCGTGGTGCTGAATCACCGCGCGCCGCCGCTGAAGATTCCGACCGGCGAGCCGCAGGTCGAGGAGATGCAGGTCGCGCTGCCGGATCCGGTGCCGAAGACGCCCGCCGCGATGACGAAGTGGCTGCAGCAGGAACTGCATTTCGACGGCAAGCCCGGCCGCATGCGCAAGGAGCCGGCGCAGGCCGTCGCGTGGGGCGACAAGCGCGTGATGCAGCCCGAGCACTGGCAATTCGGCGTATTCGGGCCGCACCAGAACCTGCAGGCCGAGTACTGGGTCGGCAACGGCTACGTGTCGGTGAAACGCACGGGCAACACGTTCCTGACGACGCTGAACAACCTGCATCGCGGCGTCGGGATGAACCTCGGCTGGGTGCTGCTGATGGATACGATCGCAGGTTCGTTGATCCTGCTGTCGCTGACGGGCGTGCTGCTGTGGACCGAGCTGAACAAGCGCCGCACGGTCGGCGTCGTGCTGGTGGTCGGTTCGGTTGCCGCCGCGCTGGCCGCCGGCCTGACCTGATCGGCGGTGGCGCCGGCCGGCGCCGGCGCCCGGCGCGAGCACGGCCGCCCGCCGCCGCGGGTCAGAGGCCGCAGGCCGCGCCACTGTTCGCCGCGATTTCGCGCGCGGCCTTCGCGCCTTCGACCTGCAGGATCGTCGGCAGCGACACGTTGTTCTTCGCGGCGGTGATCTCGGCCAGGATCGAGATCGCGATTTCCGGCGGCGTCCGGCTGCCGATGTAGATGCCGGCCGGCCCATGCAGCCGGGCCAGTTCCGCTTCGCTCAGGTCGAATTCGCGCAGCCGCTCGCGCCGCGCCGCGTTGTTGCGCCGCGAGCCGAGCGCGCCCACGTAGAACGCGGGCGTCTTCAGCGCCTCCATCAGTGCGAGATCGTCGAGCTTCGGGTCGTGCGTGAGCGCGATCACGGCCGAACGCGCATCGAGCTTCATGTCGAGCACCGTGTCGTCGGGCATCGAGTGCACGACGCGCGTGCCCGGCACGTCCCACGCATCCGTGTACTCGTCGCGCGGATCGCACACCGTCACCTGGTAGTCGAGCCCGACCGCGATCTGGCACAGATAGCGCGACAACTGGCCGGCGCCGATCACGAGCATCCGGTAGCGCGGCCCGTGGATCGTCACGAGCCGTTCGCCGTCGAACGCGAGCCCGTCGGTCGCCTGCGCGGGCGACAGCGACGCGCGGCCGGTCGCGAGCGTCATCGTGCGCGTGACGAGGTGGCCGGCCTCGACCTGCGCGCACAGCGCGGCGATCCCGCTGTCGCGCGTGAGCGGTTCGAGCACCAGCTGGATCGTGCCGCCGCACGGCAGCCCGAAGCGGTGCGCTTCCTCGGCGGTCACGCCGTACTTGAGCGCTTCCGGGCGCGCATCGGCCGCGATGCCGCTCGCATGCACGCGGGCGATCAGGTCGTCCTCGATGCATCCGCCGGACACGGAGCCGACCACGAGGCCGTCCTCGCGCACCGCGAGCATCGCGCCTTCGGGGCGCGGCGACGAGCCCCACGTTTTCACGACCGTCACGAGCAGCACGCGCCGCCCTTCTTCGAGCCAGCGCGCGCTGGATTTCAGTACATCGAGATCGACGCTTTCCATCGTTTTTCCTGTTGCCGGACGGCCCGCCGCGCGGCGCCGTCGTTCGATGGCGGGATTATGAACCGCCCGGCGCGCGCGTGCAGGCGGCGTGCGGCTCGCGCGGGCAAATCCGGAGGATCGGGCAAGATTTCGCGACGATCGGACAGTGATCGCGCGGGCGCCGAGGGGGCGGGAGAGAAGGGGGCGTGCGGGGCCGGTAGCGGCCCCGCGCGGGAGGCGTCATCGCGCCATGACGGCGCTCAGTGCGCGTCGGGGTGGCCGTGCGCGAGCTTCGAGTGGTGCCGCGAGTACAGGAAGTAGATCACGAGGCCGATCACGAGCCAGATGGCGAACGCGGCCCACGTGACGGCCTGCAGATTCAGCATCAGGAACAGGCACGACGCGACCGCGAGGATCGGCACCACGGGCACGCCCGGGCAGCGGAACGCGCGCGGCAGCTCGGGGTGCGTGCGGCGCAGCACGAGCACGGCGATCGACACCATCGAGAACGCCGCGAGCGTGCCGATGTTGATCGGCTCGGCGAGCACGTTGAGCGGCACGAGCGCGGCGATCAGCCCGAAGAACAGGCCGACCAGCCAGGTGGTCAGGAACGGCGTCGCAAAGCGCGGATGCACGCGCGACAGCGTGGCCGGCAGCAGCCCGTCGCGCGACATCGCGAAGATCACGCGCGTCTGGCCGTAGCTCATCACGAGGATCACGGTCAGCATGCCGAGCACCGCGCCGAGATCGATGAAGCCCGCGACCCACTTCTCGCCGGCGACCTGCAGCGCATACGAGATCGGGTGCGAGATGTTCGCGTACTCGGCCGACGGCACGATGCCGGTCGCGACCGCGGCGACCGTCACGTACAGCACCGCGCACACCGCGAGCGACGCGATGATGCCGATCGGCAGGTCGCGCTTCGGGTTCTTCACTTCCTCGGCCGCCGACGACACCGCGTCGAAGCCGATGAACGCGAAGAACATCACGGCCGCCGCGCCGAACACGCCGTTCCAGCCGTGCGGCATGAACGGTTGCCAGTTCGCGGGCGTCACGTGGAACAGGCCGACCGCGATCACGAGCAGCACGACCGACACCTTGATGAACACCATAATGTTGTTGATGCGGGTCGATTCGCGGATGCCGATCGACAACAGCGTCGTGATCACGATCATCACGAGGAACGCGGGCAGGTTGAACCACGTGGTGACGCCCGGCACCGCGCCCGGCGCGGCCGTCAGCACGGCCGGCAGCGTGAGCCCGAAGCCCTGCAGCAGCGACTGCAGATAGCCCGACCAGCCGACCGACACGGCCGACGACGCGAGGCCGTACTCGAGCATCAGGTCCCAGCCGATGATCCACGCCACCAGCTCGCCGAGCGTCGCGTACGAATACGTGTAGATCGAGCCGGCGACGGGGATCGTCGACGCGAACTCCGCGTACGACAGCGCGGCGAGGCCGCACGCGATCGCGGCGATCACGAACGACAGCATCAGCGCGGGGCCGGCCTGGACGGCGCCGGTGCCCGTCAGCACGAAGATGCCGGTGCCGATGATCGCGCCGATGCCGAGGAAGGTGAGGTCGATCGCGCCGAGCGCTTTCTTGAGCCCGGCGGCTTGCGCGCCGGCGATCATGCGATCGACGTTTTTCTTGCGGAAGAGAGACATTGCGGAGGAATCGCCGGCACGCGCGGGCAGGGCGCGCCGATTGAGTGAAAACCCGTAATTTTAGCCGATTTGGCGTGCAAGCCCTGCTGCGGTGCAGCGGCGCGCCGCGGAATCGGCCGAGAAAACAAGCGCTTGCGTGCGCAACGGGCGCGCCTGGGCGCGGCGCGGCATGCGCCGCGTCGCCGGATCGGACGAATTCGAACTGGCCGGGGGATCAGGCGCCGGCCGTGGGCGCCATGTCGACGAGCTGGTTGCTCATCACGTAGAACGTGAGTTCCGCGTTGTTCGACAGCCGCATCTTCTCGAGCAGCCGCGACCGGTACACGCTCACCGTCTTCACCGACAGCGACAGCGTGTTCGCGATATCGGTGAGCCGCTTGCCCGACGCGAGCATGCAGAGCGTCTGGTATTCGCGATCGGACAGCTTCTCGTGCGGCAGCGGCTCGTTCTCGAACGACACGTATTCGGCGAGCGCCTCGGCCATCGCGGGGCTCACGTACTTGCGGCCGGCCGCGACCTGCTGGATCGCGCCGATCATCTGCGCGGCGTTCACCGTCTTCGACAGGTAGCCGGACGCGCCTGCCTTCAGCGCGCGCACCGCGTACTGGTCCTCGCGGTACATCGAGAACATCAGCACCGGCGTGCGCGACAGCTTGCGCTTCAGGCGCTTGAGCAGCTCGATGCCGTTCGTGTCGGGCAGCGAGATGTCGAGCAGGATCACGTCGAATTCCTGCTTGTCGACGGCGGCCATCGCATCGCCGCCGTTCTCGGCCTCGGTCACGTCGCGCGCGACGCCGCGGTCGATCAGCAACTGGCGGATCCCTTGCCGGACGATCGCGTGATCGTCCACGAGCAGGATGTTCAGGCTCATCGCGGCCTCACGAAAGCGACGTGCGACGTGCCGCGACGGGCACCGCGAGCAGCGAATTCCACGCGAAGCGCGCGATGACGCGCGTGCCGCGGCCGGTTGGCGGCGTGACCGTCTCGAAGCTGCCACCGAACGCCTCGCAGCGCGCGCGCATGCCGGCGAGGCCGTAGCCGTTGCGGCGGTGCCGGGCGAAACCGGTCCCATCGTCGGTGACACTCAGCGACAGATGGGTGCCGTCGGTGACGATCCGGACGTCCACCGACGTCGCGCGGGCGTGCTTCGCGACGTTCGACAGCGCTTCCTGCGCGACGCGGAACACCGCGAGCGCACCGGCGCCGGCGATCTGCGTCAGGCGCGCGTCGGCCGCGCACACGAAGCTCGTGCGCAGGCCCGTGCGCGCCGCATGGGTGTCGATCCACGACGACAGCGCGCCGACCACGCCTGCGTCCAGCGCCGGCGTATCGCGTTCGTCGATGAGCCGGCGATTCGCGTCGGTCGCGGCGTCGAGCGCCTGCTGCGCCAGCGCCAGCGCGCGCAGGCAGCCTTCCGGCGCGTCGGCCGGCAGCCACGTTTGAACGTTTGCGAGCGCGAAGCGGGCCGCGGTCAGTTCGGCGCCGAGCCCGTCGTGCAGCTCGCCGGCCAGATGGCGGCGGGCCGCTTCGTCGGCGGCCAGAAGCTGGGCGGACAGGGCGGCGATCCGTGCGGCGGACGCGTCGCGTGTCGACGCGGCGTCGGCCATGGGCGGAGTAGCAGCGCGGCCAGGCATGCGCTGCCGTGACGGGAACGGGGCGTGGGCGCCCGAGGGCGCGTTAAGCGACGTATCCATGACTCTCCTGCTCTCAGAAAGCGGTTCAGACACCGGCTGGCTGCGTGCGCTGGCTGCCGTTTCGATGACGGTCGCCGCCAGAGAATCGCTCCATGCCGAGGTAACAAAAGTTACATCTTGTAACACATGCATCCGACCCTTCCATGCTCTTCCGAACGGCAACCACGCGCGCCGAATAATATCTCAAAACTACTGAAAACGTCATGTCGGGCGGACATTTAAGGGTAAATGTGAATAATCGGAATGAAGGTGTTGTAGGAAAAACACTGACATCCGACCACCGGGCGATGACGTATCCAAATGTAACTATTTGAGATGGAATGGTCCCAGTTTGTTACGAATTCGCCAAGTGGGGACGAAAAAAACCGGAGCTTTTGCTCCGGTTGTTGATGACGCGCAATGAGGGCCCGATCCCGTTATTGGCGGGAACGGCCCTGCGGGATCGGTCAATCCACGAACGCGCGCTCGATCACGTAGTGGCCCGGCGCGCTGTTCTTGCCTTCGACGAGGCCGGCCTGCTTCAGCAGCTCGGTCGTGTCCTTCAGCATCGCGGTGCTGCCGCACAGCATCACGCGGTCGTTTTCCGGCGAGAACGCCGGCACGCCGAGATCCGTGAACAGCTTGCCCGTCGCGATCAGGTCGGTGATCCGGCCTTCGTTGTCGAACGCTTCGCGCGTGACCGTCGGGTAGTAGACGAGCTTTTCCTTGATGATGTCGCCCAGGTACTCGTGGCCCGGCAGGTCATGCTTGATGTAATCCATGTACGCGAGCTCGCCCTTCAGGCGGCACGTGTGGGTCAGGATCACCTTGTCGAAGCGGTCGTAGATGTCCGGATCGCGGATGATCGACATGAACGGCGCGAGGCCCGTGCCGGTCGACAGCATCCACAGCGTCTTGCCCGGCAGCAGGTTGTCGGCGACCAGCGTGCCCGTCGGCTTCTTGCCGATCAGCACCGTGTCGCCCACCTTCAGGTGCTGCAGGCGCGACGTCAGCGGGCCGTTCTGCACCTTGATGCTGAAGAATTCGAGATGCTCTTCGTAGTTCGGGCTGACGATCGAGTAGGCGCGCGCGAGCGGCTTGCCGTCGACTTCGAGGCCGACCATCGTGAATTCGCCGTTGTTGAAGCGCAGGCTCGGCTCGCGGGTGCAGGTGAAGCTGAAAAGCGTGTCGGTCCAGTGATGGACGGATTGGACGGTGGCGGTGTCGTATTTGCTCATGGCTTTGAAAACGGACGCGCGTAGCGGACGCGTGTAACGGGCCCAAAAACGGGCAAAAAAACCGAGTGCGTCGGCCCGATCGCGGATCGGCCGGCCGGCGCGTCGGACACGCGCCTTCTCGATGACAGACGTTTGAGGAACTCGTTATTTTACCCTGCTTGGGGCAGATGCGGGCTTGACCCGCGCGGCCGCGCGGATTTGGCGCAACGCATCCTTTCAATGGGCTTTCGGCGATCGGCCGCGCTCGACCATGCGTTTCGCGCCGAGGCCGACACGTTCGGGCGGCGCGTTGACGGCAGCGCGCGGCCGCCGGCGCGTTACTGCGGATCGAGGCGCAGCCGCGCGATGTACGGCAGGTGGTCCGACAGCCAGGCGGCTTCGCCGGACGGCGCGCGCCATTCGAGCGGCGTCAGGCCGCGCACGAACATCTTGTCGAGCGCGAGCGCCGGCGAGAACGCGGGGAACGTGCGGCCCGATTCACCGAGCAGCGTCGCGACCTCGGACAGCCCGATCTCGCCGAACAGCGCGACCGAATCGTTGCGCCAGTCGTTGAAGTCGCCGGCGAGCATCAACGGGCCGTCGCCCGCGTTGCGCACGATCCAGTGCGCGATCCAGTGCATCTGGCGCAGCCGCGCGGCGCGCGTGAGCGCGAGGTGCGCGCACAGCAGCGTGACCGGGCGCGCGCCCGCGAGCGTCGCGCGCGCAACCAGCAGCCCGCGCCGCTCGAAGCGGTGCGCGGAGATGTCCCAGCGGCCGCCGAGGTCGAGCGGATGCTGCGACAGGATCGCGTTGCCGTGCCGCCACGACGGCTTGAACACGTTCGGCCCGAGCGCGATCTGCCAGTCGAGCGCCTGCGCGATCTCGGTGGCCTGGCAATGCCACACGTCGTCGACCGCGTCGTCCATCGGCGAGCCGAAGCCCGGTGCGAGCATCGGGCGCGGCATGCGGCGCGCCATCGCTTCCTGCAGAAAATACACGTCGGCGTGCATCGACTGCATCCAGTCGCGCATCGCGTTCCACGCGGTGAAGCCGAGCGGCGAGCGGCCCTTGTGCAGGTTCCAGCTCACGGCGGTGATTTCGTCGGGCGCGGCGTGCGGCTCGGCGAACGGCAGGGACAGGGCGTCGGCGGACATGACGCTCAATCCTTCGCGACGTGCGCACGCACGCGGTACACGAGATGCGGATGCTGCTCGACGAGCGTCCAGTCGGTCCATGCATCGCCCCCGACCGCCAGGCCGGGGTGGCTCGCGACGATCTGCCGCGGCGCCGCGGGCACGCACGCATCGCCATGCGTCGCATTGTCGTCGTCGAGCGTTTCCTGCACGTCGAGCCCGAGCGACACGGTGTGCGCGCTGGCGTCGACGGCGAGCGGGGCGACCGTCACCGAGCGCGAGCGCTCGGTCGGCACGACGCGCGCGGCATTGCCGCAGCCCACCGGCACGGAGGACGGATAGCGATGGGTATCGGTGCGGGACTGCCCCACGGTGGTGTTTTGCTGGAACGTGTCGATCGTCTGACCGTCGCGCACCACCTGGATTTCCCATGCGACGACGGCCGGCGCGGGGCTCTGCGCATGGGCGGCGAGCACGATGCTCGCAAGCAGGACGGCCAGGCCGTGTTTCAGCATGAAACGTCTCCGGAAACGCGCGATAGCGGGGAACGGACGCACATCTTACGCCCGATCGATTTCGGCCGTGATGTGACAGGACGTGCCGCGGCAGGTTCGCAGCACGATGCGGTCCTGCCCGACAAGTGAGGCCGCGTCATGCGTTTTCAAGCGAAAAAGCGCGTGAACTCGGCGACGCTCGCGCGCTCGGTGACGAGGCGGTTCTCGATCGCGTCGGGGTCCGCATGGCCGAGCGCCATGCCGCAGACGAACTGCTCGTTGGCGGGAATGCCGAGGTGTTCGGCGACGATCCGGTGAAACGGCACGAACGCGGCCTGCGGGCAGGTGTCGAGGCCGCGGGCGCGCGCCGCCGTCATCACGCCCTGCAGGAACATCCCGCAGTCGAGCCACGCGCCCTGCGCCATGATGCGCTCGAGCGTGAAGAACAGCGCGACCGGCGCGTCGAAGAAACGGAAATTGCGCGCGTGCTGCGCGTGCATGCGCGCCTTCTCGTCGCGGCGGATGTTCAACAGCCCGTACAGGTCCCAGCCGACCTTGCGGCGCCGGTCGAGATACGGCGACACCCATTCGCGCGGGTAGTAGTCGTATTCGGCGACGTATTTCTCGTCGCGCGCGGGATCGTCGTAGGCCGCGGTGAGCGCGGCCGCGAGCGCGTCGCGCGTCGCGCCCGTGGCGACGTACACGCGCCACGGCTGGATGTTGGTGCCCGACGGCGCGCGGCTCGCGGCTTCGAGGATCGCCTCGATCGTGTCGCGCGGCACGGGCGTCGGCAGGAACGCGCGGACCGCGCGGCGCGACTTGAGCGCGGCGTCGACGGCATCGACCGCATCGACGCAACGGAGCGCGTCGGCGTCGACGCGCGGGGAAGCGGGGACGGACATCGGCAACCCTTCGGGCGAGGTGTCAGGCGAGGTGCGGAGCGGCATGCGCGCGGCCGCGATCGGCGAACCCCGCGCGAGCGTCGTGAATTTCCGATGATACGCCGCGGCGCGCGGCCGTGCAGCGTGCGCGCGCTGTTAGCAGCAGACGCGCCCGGCTGCTTGCTTGCGCGGCGATGCGGGATCGCTACACTGAAATCGTAAGGGTCTGATGCATGTATGACGGCAAGTGCAGCGAGGTGAGTATGACGACGGCGATGGTGAAACATGAACTGGCGGTGGCGTCCTTCAGCACGGTGTACGACCTCGAGCAGGTCGAGACGGCGCTGGGCGACCTGAACGAGAGCGCGAGCGACGCACTGCGCTCGACCTACGAGAAGATGCTCAAGACGGGGAATCTGCGTTTCTGCGTGAAGCCGAACCGGATGCCGTCGTTCGACGCGCTCGGCGAGGCGTTGCCGAATTTCGGCGAGCCGCTCGACGACGTGCGCAAGCAGATCGCGCTGTGCCTCGAAACGGACGACCGGCTCGAACTGATGCCGATCCTGCTGCTCGGGCCGCCCGGGATCGGCAAGACGCATTTCGCGAAGGCGCTCGCGCAGCTGCTCGGCACCGCGTATCACTACGTGCCGATGAGTTCGCTGACGGCCGGCTGGATCCTGTCGGGCGCGTCGTCGCAATGGAAGAACGCGAAGCCCGGCAAGGTGTTCGATGCGCTCGTGAACGGCAGCTACGCGAACCCGGTGATCGCCGTCGACGAGATCGACAAGGCCGGCAGCGATGCGCAATACGATCCGCTCGGCGCGCTGTACGCGTTGCTCGAGCACGACACCGCGCGCGCGTTCGTCGACGAATTCGCGGAAGTGCCGATCAACGCGGGCAACGTGATCTGGATCGCGACCGCGAACGACGCGCAGGCGATTCCGGAGCCGCTGCTCAACCGGATGAACGTGTACGAGATCGCGCCGCCTGATGCGGCCGGCGCGCGCCGGATCGCGCAGACGATCTACGACGAGATCCGCACGTCGCATGCGTGGGGGCGGCGCTTCCCCGAGACGCTCGGCGACGATGCGCTCGACGTGCTGGCCGCGACGCCGCCGCGCACGATGCGCCGCGCGCTGCTGCACGCGTTCGGCGCGGCGCGGCTCGACGGCCGCGATGCGATCGGGCCGGCCGACATCCGCGCCGACGAAGGCGCGGCGAAGCGCCGGCCGATCGGCTTCTGACGCGGCCGGGCGCGCACGGCCGCGGCGCGCGCGCGTGGCGTTCGTGGCGCGCGCGCCCGCATCGTCGGCCTCGTCGCGATGCGCGGGCGTTCGGCAAGCGGGCGAACCGGGACGTACAATCGTCCTCTCTCCCTTCGACGCGCGAGCAGCGCGAAAAGCCATGGAGCAGACGGATTGTGTCGTGATCGGCGCGGGTGTCGTCGGTCTGGCGATTGCACGCGAACTGGCCGCGCGCGGGCGTGAAACGATCGTGCTCGAGGCGGCCGACGCGATCGGCACGGGCACGAGTTCGCGCAACAGCGAGGTGATTCACGCGGGGCTCTACTATCCGCGCGGGTCGCTGAAGGCGACGTCGTGCGTGCATGGGCGCGACCTGCTGTACGAGTTCTGCGACACGCATCACGTGCCGCACCGGCGCACCGGCAAGCTGCTCGTCGCGACGAGCGCCGCGCAGGTGAAGCAGTTGAAGGCGATCGCCGCGCGCGCGGCCGAAAACGGCGTGCTCGACCTGTTGCCGCTCACGCGCGCCGAGGCGCAGACGCTCGAGCCCGCGCTCGAATGCGTCGAGGCGCTGTTCTCGCCGTCGACCGGCATCGTCGACAGCCATCAGCTGATGCTCGCGCTGCTGGGCGACGCGGAACGCGACGGCGCCGTATGCGCGCTGCACGCGCCGGTCGAATCGATCGACGTGCTGCGCGGCGGGCGCTTCGTCGTGCGCACCGGCGGCGCCGTGCCGGCCGAGATCGACGCCGCGTGCGTGATCAACAGCGCGGGGCTCGGCGCGCAGGCGCTCGCGCGCCGTACGCGCGGCCTCGATCCGCGCTGGGTGCCGCCGCTCTATCTCGCGCGCGGCAATTATTTCAGCCTGTCCGGCCGTGCGCCGTTCTCGCACCTGATCTACCCGATGCCCGAGCGCGCGGGGCTCGGCGTGCACCTGACGTTCGATCTCGGCGGGCAGGCGCGCTTCGGCCCGGACGTCGAGTGGTGCGATTCGCTGCGCTACGAAGTCGATCCGGCGCGCGCGGGGGGCGTTCTATGCGTCGATCCGCGCGTTCTGGCCGGGCCTGCCCGACGATGCGCTGCAGCCCGCGTACGCGGGCATCCGGCCGAAGCTCGCGGGGCCCGGCGAGCCGCCGGCCGACTTCATCGTGCAGGGCGCCGCGCAGCACGGCGTGCGCGGGCTCGTGAACCTGTTCGGCATCGAGTCGCCGGGGCTGACCGCGTCGCTCGCGCTCGCGCAGCGCGTGGGCGACATGGTGTCGCGCGCGTGACGCATGGGCCGCCGCCGCGCGGGCCGGCCGCGTGAAGCGCGTGTGAAGCCCGTGTGAAATCCCTTATCTCCGGCATTTCGGCGCGCACATTTATTCGCTTGAGCGTTATTCTGTTGGACGCCGTCGCCAGAACGGCTTTCAAACCGATAACGTTGGAGCGAGTCCCCCATGAAAACATCCCGTCGGAGTTTCCTGATTACGAGCATTGGTGCCGTGTCCGCGCTGGCGCTGTCGCGCGAAGCACTGGCCGATGCGCCGATGCTGTCGGAAACCGATCCGACCGCGGTGGCGCTCGGCTACAAGGCCGATGCCACGAAGGTCGACAAGACGAAGTACCCGAAATACGCCGCGGGCCAGGATTGCGCGGCCTGCATGCTGTACCAGGGCAAGAAGGGCTCGGCTTCGGGCCCGTGCGGCGCATTCCCCGGCAAGCAGGTGTCGGCGAAGGGCTGGTGCAGCGCCTTCTCGAAGATGGGTTGAGGCCCGTGCGGCATCGTGCGATGCCGCAATGCGGCGAAAACCGCAAACGCCCGCCGTCGTTCGATGGCGGGCGTTTTTTTAATGCTTGAAAACGGTTCCGTCGCTTTCTACACTCGCTGCACGCCAGCGCGCCGCGGCACCCCGCGCGCCGAACCGCCCGATACGGCGAATCCACGAGGACGAGGCACGCATGGCGACGATTGCGAATTCAACGAAAACGACCCGGCCCGAGCGCGCGCTGAACCGGCGTGCCGTCGTGGCGGCCGTGATCGGCAATGCGCTCGAGTGGTACGACTTCACGGTGTTCGGCTTCATGACGGTCGTGATCGCCGAGCTGTTCTTCCCCACCTCCAGCGAATACTCGTCGCTGCTGCTCACCACCGCGACGTTCGGCGTCGCATTCTTCATGCGCCCGATCGGTGGCATCGTGTTCGGCCTGTACGCGGACCGCGCGGGCCGCAAGGCCGCGCTGTCGCTCGTGATCCTGCTGATGACGGCCGGCATCTTCCTGCTCGCGATCGCGCCGCCGTATGCGGCGATCGGCATCGGCGGCCCGCTCCTGATCGTGCTCGGCCGCCTGCTGCAGGGCTTCTCCGCGGGCGGCGAATTCGGCAGCGCGACGGCGCTGCTGATCGAGGCCGCGCCGTTCTCGAAACGCGGCTTTTACGGCAGCTGGCAGATGGCGAGCCAGGCGGCCGCGCTGCTGATCGGCGCGCTCGTCGGCGCGGCCGTCACGCGCGGGCTGTCGCCCGACGCGCTGCGCAGCTGGGGCTGGCGCGTGCCGTTCGTCCTCGGGCTCGTGATCGGCCCGATCGGCTTCTACATCCGCCGCCATCTCGCGGATTCCGAAGCATTCCTGCATGCGCAGCAAAGCGCGCGCCGCGCGACGCTCGGCGAAGTGTTCACGCGCCACCCGCGCGAGGTGCTGTGCGGGCTCGGCTCGGTGATCGCGCTCACCGTGACGATCTACGTACTGATCAGCTATCTGCCGACGTTCGCGGTGAAGCAGCTGAAGCTGCCCTATGCGGAATCGTTCTACGCGGTGATCGCGGGCAACCTGCTGCTGATGGTGCTGTCGCCGGTCGCGGGCGCATGGTCGGACCGCATCGGCCGCAAGGGGCTGTCGCTGTGGTCGCTCGTGCTGACGCTCGCGCTGATGTATCCGCTGTTCGCGTGGCTCGACGCGGCGCCGAGCATCGGGCGGCTGATCGCGGTGCAGGCCGTGCTGTCGGTGACGCTCGCGGGCTACTACGGGCCGTTCGGCGCGATGATCGCCGAGCTGTTCCCGGCCAACGTGCGCTCGACCGGGCTGTCGATTGCGTACAACGTCGCGGTGATGCTGTTCGGCGGCTTCGGGCAGTTCATCGTCACGTGGCTGATCAAGGTCACGGGCACGCCGCTCGCGCCCACCTACTACGTGATGGCGGGCATCGCGCTGTCGATCGTCGCGGTCGCGTTCGTGCCCGCGCGCAGCGCCGACCTCGATGCGCCGGCGTGAGCGCGTGACGGATCGAATGCCGTCATTACATCGTTTCGCAAAACGCAACGATCGGCGGCCGAACGACGAAGATCGCGTGTCGCACCTTCGTGTTCGCGTCCGGATTGTTTAGTCGCCGAACGAAACACGCGCGAAATGAACGGAATCGCCGCTCACGCGCGCTGTCGCATTTTTTACCCACACTAAACATCGGCAAAAACCCGGCGGGCGTCTAGAAGAGTTTTTTCTCCAGCTTGTTGCAGAATCGCTAGCTCAAGTAATATCCGCGTACGCCGGCTCCCTGGCGGGACCGGTTCCGATCTGGAGACCTGGAGGAAACATGGAATACAACCGTCTGTTGCACACCCTGCGTGTTACCGCCATGGCAGGCGTGGCAGCGGCATCGCTCGGCGTCGCGGGTTCTGCATTCGCACAGATCCCGAACAAAACGCTCGTCTACTGCTCAGAAGGCAGCCCGGCGGGTTTCGATTCCGCGCAATTCACGACCGGCGTCGATTTCACCGCCGCCACGTTCACCGTCTACAACCGCCTCGTCGAATTCGAGCGCGGCGGCACGAAGGTCGAGCCCGGCCTCGCCGAGAAGTGGGACGTCTCGTCCGACGGCAAGGTGTACACGTTCCACCTGCGCCATGGCGTGAAGTTCCACACGACCGACTTCTTCAAGCCGACGCGCGAATTCAATGCGGACGACGTGCTGTTCACGTTCCAGCGCATGCTCGACCCGAACAATGCGTTCCGCAAGGCGTACCCGGTGTCGTTCCCGTACTTCACCGACATGGGCCTCGACAAGCTGATCACGAAGATCGAGAAGGTCGATCCGTACACCGTGAAGTTCACGCTGGCCGAGCCGAACGCGCCGTTCATCCAGAACATGGCGATGGAATTCGCGTCGATCCTGTCGGCCGAATACGGCGACCAGCTGATGAAGGCCGGCAAGGCCGCCGACATCAACCAGAAGCCGGTCGGCACGGGCCCGTTCATCTTCCGCAGCTATACGAAGGACGCGACGATCCGCTTCGACGGGAATCCTGATTACTGGAAGAAGGGCGAAGTGAAGCTGTCGAAGCTGATCTTCTCGATCACGCCGGATCCGGGCGTGCGCGTGCAGAAGATCAAGCGCAACGAATGCCAGGTGATGAGCTATCCGCGCCCGGCCGACATCGCGACGCTGAAGGCCGACTCGGGCATCGACATGCCGTCGCAGCCGGGCTTCAACCTCGGCTACCTCGCGTACAACGTCGAGCACAAGCCGGTCGACAAGCTCGAAGTGCGTCAGGCGCTCGACATGGCGATCAACAAGAAGGCGATCCTCGATTCGGTCTACCAGGGCGCCGGCCAGGCCGCGACCGCGCCGATGCCGCCGACCCAATGGTCGTACGACAAGAACCTGAAGATGGCCGCCTACGACACCGCGAAAGCGAAGGCGCTGCTCGCGAAGGCCGGCTTCCCGAACGGTTTCGAGATCACGCTGTGGGCGATGCCGGTGCAGCGCGCGTACAACCCGAACGCCCGCCTGATGGCCGAGATGATCCAGGCCGACTGGGCGAAGATCGGCGTGAAGGCGAAGATCGTCACGTACGAATGGGGCGAGTACATCAAGCGCGCGCACGCGGGCGAGCAGGACACGATGCTGATCGGCTGGACGGGCGACAACGGCGATCCGGACAACTGGCTCGGCACGCTGCTCGGCTGCGAGGCGATCAAGGGCAACAACTTCTCGCACTGGTGCTACAAGCCGTTCGACGAGCTGATCCAGAAGGGCCGCACGACGACGGGCCAGGATGCGCGCACGAAGCTCTACACGCAGGCGCAGCAGATCTTCGCGCAACAGCTGCCGTTCTCGCCGATCGCGAACTCGACGGTCTACCAGCCGGTGCGCAAGAACGTGGTCGACATGCGTATCGAGCCGCTCGGCTATGCGCGTTTCGACGGTGTCAGCGTGAAGTAACGGGGCTGGCGTAAGCTGTCGTCATTGAGAAAACCGGCTTGAAACCATCCGGCGGCGAGGGGCCAGAAGCCCCTCGTCGCCGGTCGCACATTTCCCACAAGAAAATACGAGACGCATCATGTTCAGATTCGTGTTGCGCCGCGTGGGGATGGTGATCCCGACCTTCATCGGCATCACCATCCTGGCGTTTGCGCTGATTCACCTGATACCGGGCGACCCCATCGAAGTGATGATGGGCGAGCGCGGCGTCGATCCCGCGATGCATGCGGAGGCGATGAAACGCCTCGGGCTCGACCAGCCGCTGCCGCTGCAGTATCTGCACTACATCGGCCGGGCGCTGCACGGCGACCTCGGCATGTCGATCATCACCAACACGAGCGTCGCGGGCGAATTCTTCGCGCGCTTCCCGGCGACCGTCGAACTGTCGCTGTGCGCGCTCGTGTTCGCCCTCGCGGTCGGGCTGCCGGCCGGCGTGATCGCCGCGCTGCGGCGCGGCTCGGTCATCGATCACGGCGTGATGGGCACCGCGCTCACCGGCTATTCGATGCCGATCTTCTGGTGGGGGCTGATCCTCATCATGGTGTTTTCGTCGACTCTCGGCTGGACGCCCGTGTCGGGGCGCATCGCGGTCGAATACGATTTCCCGCACCCGACCGGCTTCATGCTGATCGACGCGCTGCTCGCGCCGGACGAAGGCGCGTTCAAGTCGGCGGTGAGCCACCTGATCCTGCCCGCGATCGTGCTCGGCACGATCCCGCTCGCGGTGATCGCGCGGATGACGCGCTCGTCGATGCTCGAAGTGCTGCGCGAGGACTACATCCGCACGGCTCGCGCGAAGGGGCTGTCGCCCGTGCGCGTGGTCGTCGTGCATGCGCTGCGCAATGCGCTGATTCCGGTCGTCACCGTGATCGGCCTGCAGATCGGCACGCTGCTTGCTGGCGCCGTGCTGACCGAGACGCTCTTTTCGTGGCCCGGCGTCGGCAAGTGGCTGATCGATGCGATCGGCCGCCGCGACTATCCGGTCGTCCAGGGCGGCATCCTGCTGATCGCGACGCTCGTGATCGTCGTGAACCTGGTCGTCGACCTGCTGTACGGCGTGCTGAATCCGCGCATCCGCCACACGAGGTAATTCCATGAGCAATCTGCAAAATACCCTGCCGACCGAATCCGCGCCGGCCGGCGGCCGTGCGCTCGCGCTGCGCGAGTTCTGGGCCAACTTCTCGCGCAACCGCGGCGCCGTCGGCGCGGGCATCGTCGTGATCGTGCTGATCGCAGTCGCGCTGCTCGCGCCGCTGATCGCGCCGCACAGCCCGGTCGAGCAATATCGCGACTACGTGAAGATTCCGCCCGCGTGGCTCGCCGGCGGCAACTGGCAATTCATCCTCGGCACCGACGAAGCGGGCCGCGACATCCTTTCGCGGCTGATGTTCGGCGCGCGGATGTCGTTCTGGATCGGCTTCGTGTCGGTCGTGCTCGCGCTGATTCCCGGCATCGTGCTCGGGCTCGTCGCCGCGTTCTTCCAGAAGTGGGCCGACACGCCGGTGATGCGCATCATGGACGTGCTGCTCGCGCTGCCGTCGCTGCTGCTCGCGGTCGCGGTCGTCGCGATCATCGGCCCGGGCCTCACCAACACGATGTTCGCGATCGCGATCGTCGCGCTGCCGGCCTACGTGCGCCTCACGCGCGCGTCGGCGCTCGGCGAGCTGCAGAAGGAATACGTGACCGCGTCGCGCGTGGCCGGCGCCGGCACGCTGCGCCTGATGTTCTCGCAGGTGCTGCCGAACTGCACGGCGCCGCTGATCGTGCAGGCGACGCTCGGCTTCTCGTCGGCGATTCTCGACGCGGCCGCGCTCGGCTTTCTCGGCCTCGGCGTGCAGCCGCCGACCGCCGAGTGGGGCGCGATGCTGGCCTCCGCGCGCGACTACATCGACAACGCATGGTGGATCGTGACGATGCCCGGCCTGTCGATCCTGATTTCGGTGCTCGCGATCAACCTGCTCGGCGACGGGCTGCGCGACGCGCTCGATCCCAAACTGAAACGGATGGCGTGAACATGAGCAGCCAGAATCTTCTGACCATCCGCAATCTCGCGGTGAATTTCAACGGCCTGCCCGCAGTCGACCGGATCAACCTGTCGGTCGCGCCGGGCGAGGTGGTGGGCGTCGTCGGCGAATCGGGCTCGGGCAAGAGCGTGACGATGATGGCGCTGATGGGCCTGATCGACGCGCCCGGCAAGGTGACGGCCGACGAGGTCACGTTCAACGGCGTGGATCTCCTGAAGGCGTCGCCGAAGGCGCGCCGCAGGATCGTCGGCAAGGACATCGCGATGGTGTTCCAGGACGCGCTGACGAGCCTGAACCCGAGCTACACGGTCGGCTACCAGATCAAGGAAGTGCTGAAGCTGCACGAAGGGCTGCGCGGCGACGCGCTGCACCGGCGCGCGCTCGAGCTGCTCGACCAGGTCGGCATTCCCGATGCGAAGAACCGCATCGCGTCGTTCCCGCACCAGATGTCGGGCGGGATGAACCAGCGCGTGATGATCGCGATGGCCGTCGCGTGCAACCCGAAGCTGCTGATCGCCGACGAGCCGACCACCGCGCTCGACGTGACGATCCAGGCGCAGATCATGGATCTGCTCGTGAAGCTGCAGAAGGAACGCGGAATGGCGCTCGTGCTGATCTCGCACGATCTGGCCGTGGTGTCGGAGGTCGCGCATCGCGTCGCGGTGATGTACGCGGGCGAGATCATCGAGACCAACCGCGTGCCCGACATCTTCCGCGCGCCGCATCATCCGTACACCGAAGCGCTGCTCGCGGCGATTCCCGAGCACAATCAGGGGGGGCGCGTCGCCTTGCCGCATTGCCCGGCATGGTGCCGGGCCGCGATGATCGCCCGTCCGGGTGCCTGTTCGCGCCGCGCTGCAAGTACGTCGTCGACGATTGCCGCAAGGCGCGGCCGGCGCTCGACACGCTGGTGCCGGCCAACGATGCGATGCGCGCACGCTGCATCAAGCCGCTCAATGTTTCGAACCTCGACCTGACGGCTTTGCATGGGACCGGAGTAAGCGCTAAAGCGCAAACTCCGGTCGACAGGAGTTCACGATGAATGTAAATCAAGAAGTCCGTGCCACGCCGCACGACGAGGAAGCGGTACTGGTGGCCGACGGACTCGCGAAGCACTACACGGTGAAGCGCGGGATGTTCGGCCAGGGCACGGTGAAGGCGCTGAACGGCGTGTCGTTCTCGCTCAAGCGCGGCAAGACGCTTGCCGTCGTCGGCGAGTCGGGCTGCGGGAAGTCGACGCTCGCGCGCCAGCTCACGATGATCGAGGCGCCCACCGCGGGCAGCCTCGTGATCGACGGCAAGAACGTGGCCGGCGCGAGCCGCGACACGGTCGCCGACCTGCGCCGCCGCGTGCAGATGGTGTTCCAGAATCCGTTCGCGTCGCTGAACCCGCGCAAGACCGTCGAGCAGACGCTCGCCGAGCCGCTCGAGATCAACGCGAACCTGACGGCCGCCGAGCGCGCCGCGCGCGTCGCGCAGATCATGCGCACGGTCGGCCTGCGGCCCGAGCACGCGAAGCGCTATCCGCACATGTTCTCCGGCGGCCAGCGCCAGCGGGTCGCGATCGCGCGCGCGATGATCCTCGATCCGCGCATCGTCGTCGCCGACGAGCCGGTGTCCGCGCTCGACGTGTCGATCCAGGCGCAGATCCTGAACCTGTTCATGGATCTGCAGGAGCAGTTCAAGACGAGCTACGTGTTCATCTCGCACAACCTGTCGGTGGTCGAGCACGTCGCGGACGACGTGATGGTCATGTACTTCGGCAGCGTCGCCGAGCTCGGCGACAAGGCGACGATCTACGCACGGCCGCGCCATCCGTACACGCAGGCGCTGATGTCGGCGACGCCGGCGATCTTCGAGGAAGACCGCCGCGTGCAGATCAAGCTGCAGGGAGAACTGCCGTCGCCGCTCAATCCGCCGTCGGGCTGCGCGTTCCATCAGCGCTGCCCGTACGCGATCGAGCGGTGCCGCGTCGAGGAGCCGCAACTGCGCGAAGTGGACGGCCGGCGCGTGGCCTGCCATCGCGCCGAGGAAGTCGGGGAGGCGAATGCCTGAAGCGTTGGCGGCGCGCGTGTCCGGCGCGCGCCGTGCGGGGGCAGGCGGCGCGCGCGCAATGCGCGCGTACCGCGACGCGCGGCGCTGGAGCGTGCGTACCGTCACGGGCGCGGCGCTGGCCGGCGCGTGCGTGGCGGCCAGCGTCGTGGCCCCCGTCGAACCGGCGCGTGCCGAAGGGCGTGCGCCGGCGACCGCGCCGATTCATCCGTCGCAGGTTCCGCCGCCCGGCATGAGCCTGCCGGGCTTCCATGCGCCGGCCGTGTCCGACGGCACGGTGTCGCGCGGCACCGTGCGCGTGCAGCCGGCGCGCATGCCGTTCTACGTCGCGACCAGGGGCAAGGTCACGCTCTACGTGCTCGGCACGCTGCACACGGGCGATCCGTCCGACTACCCGAGCGCGCAGCCGTTCCGGCCGCCCATTCTCGCGGCGCTCGCCGCGTCGCCGACGCTCGCGCTCGAGCTGTCGCCCGACGATCTGCTCGAATCGCAGGACGATGTGTCGAAGTACGGCGTGTGCCGCTACCCGTGCCTGCAGCGCCTGCTGCCCGAGCCGCTGTGGCAGCGGCTCGCGGCGCGCCTGCGCGGCAACCCGGCCGCGCTCGCCGAGATCCGCAAGATGCGGCCGTGGCTCGCGGCGCTCGTCGTCGAGACGTACGATTCGCTGTCGGCCGGCCTGCAGACCGAATACGGCACCGAGGCGCAGCTGCAGAACGTGTTCCTGAGGAAGAAGGGCGGCCGCGTGATCGGGCTCGAGACGCTCGCCGAGCAGATGCGCGCGTTCACCGGGCTGACGCTCGCCGAGCAGCGCGAGATGCTCGCGCAGGACATGGTGCAGACGCCCGCGCAGAACGCCGACGACATCAAGGCGCTGCACCGGCTGTGGCGAATTGGCGACGCCGATGCGATCTCGGCGTGGGCCGTCGCGAAGAGCGAACGGCTCGCGCGTTCGAAGGCGTTGTCGGCGTCGCTCGACAACAAGATCGTGTACGAGCGCAACCGGCGCTTCGTTGCACGGATGACGGCAATCGCCGCGCCGAACCGGCCGCTGTTCGTCGCGATCGGCGCGCTGCATCTGGGCGGCCCGCGCGGCGTGCTCGAATTGTTGCGCCAGCAAGGATACCGGGTCGACGCGAACTGATCGCGCCCGGCTGCTCGCCGTGATCATCCCCTGTTTGATCGACGACTCGCGCGCCGCGCGACGCGCCTGCGCGGTGGCGCCGGTCGATAAGGAAAACCCTTGAATCGTCGGAAAATAGCGTTTAAAACGATTGACATCCCGTTCGGCCGATCTCTATTCTTCATCCCACAAGTTGAAAAAATGAAAAGAATAGATAAGTTCTACGGGGTAGCAGAAATAAAGCGCGGGGTGAGCGTCGCCGGCACGTGAAGCACGTGCCGGCCGCGGAGAGTCTGCATGCACGGCGGGGCCAACGTCGTCTACAACACATGCATGCGGGCCGACTTGCACATAAGCGACGTTCCGTCGTCTGACCGGGGAAGGCAGTGATCGGGCGGCGGCGGACGTTTTTTAATCCGGAATATTTTTCCGGTCACCGTCGAAAGACGGTTTCGGGGGGTGAATCGACAGACGGCGAAGCCGCGGCGATTGCACCAACGGAAAAGCGCCGCGAGGGCGCTTTTTTCTTTGCCTCGACGAACACGTGCGGCCCGCGGCAATGTGCCGAATACGCCGAATACGCGAATGCTTCGTTACGCGCGTTCGTCGGCCTGCAGCGCGCCGGGCGCCACGACGTCGACGCCGGCGGCCTCGAGCGCCGCGCGGATCCGCTTCGCGAACGCCAGCGCATGCGGCCCGTCGCCATGCAGGCAGACGGTCTGCGCATTGAGCGGCACCCACTCGCCGCTCAATGCGCGCACCTGCCGGTTGCGCACCATGTCGAGCGTGCGCGCGAGCACCGCGTCTTCGTCGTCGATCAGCGCGCCGGGCTGACTGCGCGGCACCAGCGAGCCGTCCGCGCGGTAGCCGCGATCGGCGAACACTTCTTCCACCGCCGCGAGCCCCGCATGCCGCGCGGCCGCGATGAACACGCTGTTCGCGAGGCCGAACACCGCGAGCGACGGATCGAAATCGTGGATCGCGGACACCACGGCGTCGGCGATCATCGGGTCGCGCGCGGCCTGGTTGTACAGCGCGCCGTGCGGCTTCACGTGCGCGATGCGCCCGCCCTCGGCCTGCGCGATCGCCGACAGCGCGCCGAGCTGGTACAGCACGCCCGCATAGATGTCGCCGGCCGGCAGCTGCATTTCCTTGCGGCCGAAATTCTCCGGATCGTGAAAGCTCGGGTGCGCGCCGATCGACACGCCCTTGCGCACGGCCCAGCGCACGCAGTCGCGCATCGCGTTCGCGCCGCCTGCATGCCAGCCGCATGCGATGTTCGCCGACGTGACGAGGTCGAGCAGCGCCTCGTCCGATCCGCATCCTTCGCCGAGATCGGCATTCAGATCGATTTCCATATGTTCCTCGTCCACTGGTTGCGTGGCGCGTCTTTCGCTGCTGCTTCCGCCATTGTCACGCCGCGCGCGATCCGGCGCGGCGGCGCGCCTCCTCGCGCATTTCGATCGCGACGTCGATCTGCCGCAGGTACGCCCGTTCCGCGACGAGGGCGGCACGCGCGGCATCGGGCGTCGTGCGCACGAAGCGGATCGGCAGGTTGAGCCGCGCCTGCGCGAGCTTCCACAGATCGGCGCGGATCACCGTGCCGATCTTCGGGTAGCCGCCGGTGGTCTGCGCGTCGTGCATCAGCACGATCGGCTGGCCGTTCGGCGGCACCTGGACCGTGCCGGGCAGTACCGCGTGCGACAGCAGCTCGACCGGCCGCTCGCGCGCAAGCTCGGCGCCGGCGAGGCGATAGCCCATCCGGTTGCTGTTCGCGGTGACGAGCCATTCCTCGTCCCAGAACGCCTGCTGCGCATCGGCCGCGAACGACGCGTAGTCGGGGCCCGGCAGCACGCGCACGGGCATCGCCCACGGCGCATGCGCGGGGCGGTGACGGCGCGGCGGCTCGTCGACCCGCACGAACGCGCACCACGCGGGCGCCTTCACGCCGAATTCGGGCGCATCGGGCGCCAGGCAGCCCGCGCCGGCCGGCGGCACGCCGACCGGCAGGCGATCGCCGTCGCGCAGCGCGCGGCCGCCGAGGCCGCCGAAGCGCGACGCGAGATCGGTGCTGCGCGAGCCGAGCATCGGCAGCACGTCGATGCCGCCCGCGATGCACAGGTAGCCGCGCATCCCGCGTTTCGCGGCCGGCAGCACGAGCGTCTGCCCGGCGTCGACCGGCAGGCTCCACCACGCGTGCACGGGCTTGCCGTCGAGCGTCGCGCCGAATTCGGTGCCGGTGATCGCGATGCGCGTGGCGCGCGGGAAGCGGAACGCGGCGGGGCCGATCGTGATTTCGACGGCCGCGGCGTCGGGGCGGTTGCCGACGAGCCGGTTGCCGACCTCGAGCGCGAGGCCGTCGAGCGCGCCGCCCTGCGCGACGCCGAGATGGCGCATGCCGCGGCGCCCGAGATCCTGCACGGTCGACAGCGGCCCGGCCCGCACGACTTCGATGGTGCCCGGTGCGTTGCCCTGGGTCATCGTGTGTCGACTCCGGCGATGGTGAAGCGTACGCGGTCGCCGGGCAGCAGCAGCGTCGGCTGCGGCCGCGCCGGATCGAACAGTACCTGCGACGTGCGGCCGATCAACTGCCAGCCGCCGGGCGACGTGGCCGGGTAGATGCCCGTCTGCGCGCCGCCGATGCCGACCGAGCCGGCCGGCACCTCGAGCCGCGGCGCCGCGCGGCGCGGCGTGTGCAGCGACGCGTCGAGGCCGCCCAGATACGCGAAGCCCGGCTGGAAGCCGACGAAGAACACGACGTAGGCGCCGCCCGCGTGGCGCTCGACGACTTCATCGGCCGACAGGCCCGTGTGCGCGGCGACGGCGGCCAGGTCGGGGCCGGCGGCCCCGCCGTATTCGACCGGAATCTCGACCTCGCGGCCGTCCGCGTGCTCGACGTCGGCCGTCTCCCACGCGTCGCGCAGCGCGGGCGTGAGCGAGTCGGCCGTCGCGGCGAGCGCGTCGAACACGATGGTCAGGTTGTTCATGCCGGGGACGACGTCGATCACGTCGGGCCATGCGCGCGCAGCCTCCGCCACGGCCCAGACGCGGCGCTGGCAATCGAGCGTGGCGGGCGGCGGCACCTCGCAGACGAGGGCGGCATCGCCGAGCGGATAAATGCGGGGTTGCGTCATCGGACTGGCACGGTTCGGACGGCAATGTTAGCGCACATTGTCAATAAAATATCGACAACTTCTCAATAAGCGTTTTCGCCTAGCTCGTCGGCTGGGGCTTCTGGCGTACACTCGGGCACATCCTGTCATCCGGCTTGCGCCGCCTTTCCATGAAGCGTCCTGCGACCAAGATCGTGTCATCCGAACACCTCGTTTCCGAATCGAGCGCGGAGCTGTCGGAGCTCGAATACGGGCTCATCATGGCCGGCAACGCGTTCAACCGCTGGATGGTGCGCTGCATGTCGGCGGCGGGCGCGAAGGACATGACGGCGGTCGAGGTCTCGCTGCTGCATCACGTCAGCCATCGCGAACGCAAGAAGAAGCTCGCCGACATCTGCTTCGTGCTCAATATCGAGGATACGCACGTCGCGACCTATGCGCTGAAAAAACTGATCGCCCGCGGCTATGTGAAGAGCGAGAAGAGCGGCAAGGAAGTGTTCTTCTTCGCGACCGACGCGGGCCGCGAGCTGTGCCTGAAATACCGCGAGGTGCGCGAGCACTGCCTGATCGAGACGCTGAAGGACAGCGGCCTCACCAACGAGCAGATCGGCGACGCGGCGCAGTTGCTGCGCCACGCTTCGGGCCTCTACGACACGGCCGCGCGCGCGGCGGCGTCGCTGTAGGCGCCGGCGCAAAGGGGCGCGCGCGGCGATGCGCTCACGGGCGCATGGCGACGATCGCGGCGCCGCGCGCGGCATTATCCGGCGCCCGGGTAAAGCGCGCCGTCGGTGACGATCCAGCGCAGCGCGAGATCGTGCGCTTCGGCCGGCAGCGCATCGACGCGGCATGCTTCGTACGCGATGCCGACCGTCACGGGCAGCGCGTCGCCCGGCCACGCGGCGAGCGTGCGGTCGTAGTAGCCGCCGCCGTAGCCGAGCCGGTAGCGCTGAAGATCGAATCCCACGCAGGGAATCAGCAAAAGATCGGGCACGACGACGATTCCCGACGCCGGTTCGGGAATCCGGTGATGGCCTTCGCGCATCGGCGTGCGCGCATCCCACGCGTGAAAGGCGAGCGGCGTGTGACGCTCGCCGATCACCGGCAGCGCGGCGCGCCGGCCGGCGCCCGCCGCGCACCATGCGAGCACCGCGTCGCGCGCATCGAATTCGCCCGGCAGCGGCCAGTAGAACCCGACCGTGCGCGGCGCCAGACGGTCGAGCAGCGCGCGCAGCCGCGCGTCGAGCGCGGCGTTCGCGGCGGGTTGCGACGCGGCGTCGCGACGGGCGCCGGACAGCGTTTTGCGCAGCGCAACCTTCGGGTTCGGCACAGGGTTGCGTGCTATGCTTTCGCTCACTTCGTGCTCCATTCAAAACGATGTCGAACAGCCTTTTCCGAGTATATCGCGCGCTCGCGCTGACGCTTTCGGCCGCCGCGCTCGTCGCGGGCACGGCCGCATGCGCCGCACCGAACGACGACACGCTCCCCGGGGATGACCAGATCTTCGTGCAGCTTCGCGAAGCCGCACGCCGCAACGACGCCGCGAAGGCCGCGCAGCTTGCGTCGATGATCCCGAACTATCCGGTTCCGTCCTACGTCGAGTATTTCCAGATCAAGCCGCAGTTGTTCGATTCGACGGGCCGCGCGCGCGTCGATGCGCCGGACGCGCCCGTGCAGTCGTTCCTGCAGCGCTACGACGGGCAGGCGATCGCCGATCGCCTGCGCAACGACTACCTGCTCGTGCTCGGCGCGCGTCACGACTGGCGCAATTTCGACGACCAGTACAAGCGCTTCGTGCTCGACGACGACACGCAGGTCAAGTGCTATGCGCTCGAATCGCGCGCGGCGCGCAACGAGAACGTCGCCGACGCGGCGCGCGCGCTGCTCGTCGAGCCGAAGAACTACGGCGACGCGTGCGTCGACCTGATCACCGCGCTCGCCGTCAACCAGCAGTTCACGAGCGACGACGTGTGGCAGCAGGCGCGCCTCGCGTACGAGCAGAACTACACGACGCTCGGCGGCAAGATCGTCGACGCGCTCGGCCCGCGCCCGGCCGGCTTCGACCAGGCGACGAGCGCGCCGCCGCTGTATCTCGCGCGCGGCGTCGGCCCCGACGCCGCGTCGCATCAGCTCGCGCTGATCGCGCTCGGCCGCATGGCGCGCAACGATCCGGACGCGGCCGCCGGGATGCTGACGACGGTCGCGCCGTCGCTCACCAAGCAGGAACAGGCGATCGCGTGGGGCGCGATCGGCTACCAGGGCGCGATCAAGCGCTCGCCGATGGCATCGGTCTGGTACGCGAAATCGGCGAACGCGCCGCTGTCGAACCCGGGCTACGAATGGCGCACGCGCGCCGCGCTGCTCGCCGGCAACTGGCCGATGGTGCGCTGGTCGATCGAGCAGATGCCGCCGTCGCTGCGCAACGATCCGGCGTGGATCTACTGGCATGCGCGCGCGCTCAAGCAGAGCGGCGACACGCTGCAGGCGAACCAGGAATTCGAGCAGGTGGCCGGCCAGTTCAACTTCTACGGGCAGTTGGCCGGCGAGGAGCTCGGCCAGCGCACGACGATTCCGCCGCGCACGAAGGTGAGCGACGCCGAGATCGATGCGATGAGCAAGATCCCGGGCTTCGCGCTCGCGCAGCGCTTCTATGCGCTGAACCTGCGCCTCGAAGGCAATCGCGAATGGAACTGGCCGCTGCGCGGGATGACCGATCGCCAGCTGCTCGCGGCCGCCGAATACGGCAAGCGCGTCGAGCTGCTCGACCGCACGGTCAACACGGCCGACCGCACGAAGGCCGAGCACGACTTCACGCTGCGTTATCCGTCGCCGTACCGCACGACCGTCGAGCGCTATGCGCAGTCGACGGGCCTCGACGTCGAGTGGGCGTACGGGCTGATCCGCCAGGAATCGCGCTTCATCATCAGCGCGCGTTCGTCGGTCGGCGCGGGCGGCCTGATGCAGCTGATGCCGGCGACGGCCCAGATGGTCGCGAAGAAGCTCGGCATGGGCACGATCTCGCGTGCGCAGATGCACGACATCGACACCAACATCCAGCTCGGCACCTGGTATCTCGCGGACATCTACAACAACTTCGACAGCTCGCCGGTGCTCGCCACCGCCGGCTACAACGCGGGCCCGGGCCGGCCGCGCCAGTGGCGCCAGGTGTTGACGCAGCCGGTCGAAGGCGCGATCTTCGCGGAGACGATTCCGTTCAACGAGACGCGCGACTACGTGAAGAACGTGCTGTCGAACACCGTCTACTACGCGGCGCTCTTCGAGGGCAAACCGCAGTCGTTGAAGAAGCGTCTAGGCATGATCTCGCCCTGATACATGAACTGCCGCGCGAGACGCGGCAGTGTTCTTTCGAGGCCCACATCATGGATCGCCAGACCGTCGCGCTGCTGGGTGGTACCGGCTTCATCGGCAGCCGGCTCGTCAATGCGCTGATCGACGCCGGCAAGCACGTGCGGATCGGCACGCGGCGGCGCGACCACGCGCGCCACCTGCAGATGCTGCCGGTCGACATCGTCGAGCTCGACGCGCTCGACACGCGCACGCTCGCGCGCTTCGTCGCCGGCGCGCACGCGGCGATCAACCTGGTCGGCGTGCTGCACGGCGGGCGCGGCACGCCGTACGGGCCGGGCTTCGAGCGCGCGCACGTCGCGCTGCCGGCCGCGCTCGCGACGGCCTGCACGGAGGCCGGCGTGCGGCGTCTGCTGCACATGAGCGCGCTCGGCGCCGATTCCCACGGCGCGAGCATGTACCAGCGCTCGAAGGGCGACGGCGAAGCCGCGCTGCATGCGGTCGCGGCCACCGATTCGCTCGCGCTGACGATCTTCCGTCCGTCGGTCGTGTTCGGCCCGGGCGATGCCTTCCTCAATACGTTCGCGACCCTGCAGCGCACGGTGCCCGTGCTGCCGCTCGCGATGCCCGACGCGCGCTTCCAGCCGGTGTTCGTCGGCGACGTCGTGCGCGCGTTCGTCAACACGCTCGATCTCGCGGGCGCGCACGGCAAGACCTACGAGCTCGGCGGCCCGACCGTCTACACGCTCGAGCAACTGGTGCGTTACTGCGGCACGCTGGTCGGCCGGCAGGCACGCATCGTGCGGCTGCCCGACGCGCTTGCGCGGCTGCAGGCAAGCGTGTTCGAATGCCTGCCGGGCGAGCCGGTGCTCACGCGCGACAATCTCGCGACGATGTCGGTGCCGAACGTGCTGTCGGGGCCGCTCGCGCCGGAACTCGGGCTCTCGCCCGCGAGTCTCGAAAGCATCGCGCCCGCGTATCTCGGCGAAGCGACGAAACGCTCGCGGTTCGACTGGTTCCGCTCGCGTCGTTAGCCCGCGCGCCGGGCGACGTCGGCCGGCCCCTTTCTTTTCCTTTTTCGCGTTTTCGGGAACCCCGTCATGAAGCTCGTCATTGGAGACAAGAACTACTCGTCGTGGTCGATGCGGCCGTGGCTGCTGCTCGTGCATTTCGGTATCCCGTTCGACGAGATCGTGGTCGAGCTGCGCCGCGACGACACGGCCGCGCGCATCCGCGAATACTCGCCGACCGGCAAGGTGCCGTGCCTCGTCGACGATCACGGCTCGGCGATCTGGGATTCGCTCGCGATCGCCGAGACGCTCGCCGAGCGCTATCCGCAATTCCCGATGTGGCCGGCCGACCCGCTCGCGCGCGCGCATGCGCGCTGCATATCCGCCGAGATGCATTCGGGCTTCGCGGCGCTGCGCACGCAGGTGGGCATGAGCATCCGCGCGTCGATGCCGGGGCGCGGCGCGACGCCGGAAGCGCTCGCCGACGTCGCGCGCATCGACGCGCTGTGGAGCGAATGCATCGAGGCGTCGGGCGGGCCGTTCCTGTTCGGCGAATTCGGCATTGCCGACGCGATGTACGCGCCCGTCGTGATGCGCTTCAACACGTACGCGCCGGCGCTGTCGCCGGAAGCCGCCGGCTATGCGGCGCGCGTGACGGCGCTGCCGGCGGTGCGGCAGTGGATCGACGGTGCGCGCCGCGAAACCAACGTGATCGCCGAATACGAGCCCCAGTGATGAACATCTACGCAGTAGGCGGAGCGATCCGCGACGAATTGCTCGGCGTGCCGGTGCAGGACCGCGACTACGTGGTGGTCGGCGCGACGCCCGAGCAGATGACCGCGCAGGGCTTCCGGCCGGTCGGCAAGGATTTCCCGGTGTTCCTGCATCCGCAGACGCAGGAGGAATACGCGCTGGCGCGCACCGAGCGCAAGACGGCGGCCGGCTATCACGGCTTCCAGTTCCATTACGCGCCGGACGTGACGCTCGACGAGGATCTCGCGCGGCGCGACCTGACGATCAACGCGATGGCGCGCGAGGTGAGCCCGGATGGCGCGCTGGTGGGCCCGGTGATCGACCCGTTCGACGGGCAGGCCGACCTGCGCGCGCGCGTGTTCCGGCACGTGAGCGACGCGTTCGTCGAGGATCCGGTGCGGATCCTGCGCATCGCGCGCTTTGCCGCGCGGTTCGCGGATTTCACGGTCGCGGACGAAACGCTCGCGCTGATGCGGCGCATGGTCGACGCGGGCGAGGTCGATGCGCTCGTGCCCGAGCGCGTATGGCAGGAGATCGCGCGCGGGCTGATGGAGGCGAGGCCGTCGCGGATGTTCGCGGTGTTGCGCGACTGCGGCGCGCTCGCACGCATCCTGCCCGAGGTCGACGCGCTGTGGGGCGTGCCGCAGCGCGCCGATTACCACCCGGAAGTCGATACCGGCGTGCACGTGATGATGGTGGTCGACTACGCGGCGAAGCAGGGCTATTCGCTGGCGGTGCGCTTCGCGGCGCTCACGCACGATCTCGGCAAGGGAACGACGCCCGCGGACGTGCTGCCGCGCCACGTCGGCCACGAAGGCCGCAGCGTCGAACTGCTCAAGCCGTTGTGCGAGCGGCTGCGCGTGCCGAACGAATGCCGCGATCTCGCGCTGGTGGTCGCGCGCGAGCACGGCAACCTGCATCGTGTGATGGAAATGGGCGCGGCCGCGCTGGTGCGGCTCTTCGAGCGCAGCGACGCGCTGCGCAAGCCGGCGCGCTTCGCCGAACTGCTGCAGGCCTGCGAATCGGATGCGCGCGGCCGGCTCGGGCTCGAGGCGCAGCCGTACCCGCAGGCCGAGCGGCTGCGCGTCGCGCTCGCGGCGGCGCGCAGCGTCGATGCCGGCGCGATCGCGCGCGGCATCGGCAGCGACACGGAGAAGATCAAGGATGCCGTGCACCGCGCGCGGATCCAGGCTGTCGCGCAGGCGCTCGCGATCGGCGAGTAGGCGGCGCGGAACAGCGCGCAGGGCGTGCGCGCCCGTCGGCCGTTACGGTTTCTTCCTGCGTGCCGGGGTCGCGGCCGCCGGGCGTTTGCCGGCGGCGGTGGCGCGCGCCTTCGCCGTCCCCTTCCTTTCGGCTGCGCCGGCCCTCGACGGCCGTGCCGCGGCGGCGTCGCGGCCATTCCGTTCGGGAGCCGGCGCGCGGCGGCGCACGCGCGGCGCGCCAGCGGCCGGCTGCCCGATATCCGTCGTCGCGGGCACGCATTCCGCACCGCTGTCGTCGAACAGCGGCAGCGTGCTGACGGTGATCAGCTCGGCCGGCCCGTCGCCGACGTTGGCCACGCGATGGCGCTTGCGCGCGTCGAAGTGCAGCGAGTCGCCGGCCGTCAGCGGGTAATGCTTCTTGCCGACCGTGTAGCAGACGCGGCCGGCCAGCACGTACACGAATTCGTCGCCGCCGTGCGCGACCCATTCGGACCGGTAGCCTTCCAGCATCTGCACCTTGAGCGCGTTGATCTGGCTGCCGTCGAACGTGGTGGACAGCCGCTCGTACCACTGCGACGCGGCGTCGAGCGCGTACGGCCGGCGGCTGCCCTCGTGCGAATCGGGCTGCGCCTGGCGCGGCTGGTCGATCAGCGCGCCGAGCGGCACGCCCAGCGCCTTCGCGACGTTGACGAGCGACGACAGCGAGATGCCCGTCAGATGACGCTCGACCTGCGACAGGAACCCCACCGACAGTTTCGCTTCGGACGCGACTTCCAGCAGCGTCTTCTTCGCTTCCCGGCGCAGGCGGCGAATGCGCTGGCCGATACGCATGAGGTCTGAATCCATGAATCTCTTTCGTGTGGCAACGAGTCGGGACGCGGGCGAAGGGGCCAAGCGGCCGCCGGGGCGGGACGGCGGCGGGGCCGGCGCATTGTACCGCGCGGCGTCGCCGGCCGAATTGGCGTTGTGCCGGGATCCGCGGGCGGGGCGCCGATTTTAGTCCTACGAAAATTTTGGCTTGACCTCGATTTCAGCGTGCTCTAGATTCTGTCGCGCATCAAACAAAGTTAAGTGAGACAAAAATTTTACCGTGGCCTGCCGCCTGAACGGCGGCGCGGCCGCGGCCGCGCGTCGTGCCGTGCGTGACCTGAACCGCGGCGACGTGTCATGTCAGGCAGGCGCGACGCCGCGACATGCTTCCGGCCGCCGACAGCAACGAATAACGGGCATCCGATGATCGATCGACTGAAATACAGCTTCTCCGGCCTTCCCCCGTACGACGCGTCCGTCGCCGACACGCAGGCCGGCCTGTCGCGCCTGCTCGATGCCGCGCGGCTCGACGCGGTGGTGATCACGTCGCAGGACGAATACGTGACCGAATACCTGCCGCGCGGCAACAACCCGCGCTACGCGGTGTCCGGTTTCGACGGGTCGGCCGGCTGCGGAATCTTCCTGAGCGCGGCGACCGCGCAGGCGCTCGATCTGCCGCCGTTCGTGCTGTTCGTCGACGGCCGCTATCACTTCCAGGCCGACGAGCAGTGCGATCCGGCGCGCGTGCGCGTCGAGAAGCTCGGCATCGACGTGACGATCTGGCAGGCGATGGCCGACTGGCTGCTCGCGCACGCGAGCCGGCTCGCGCGGGTCGGCTACGACGCGCGGCGGATCAGCGTCGCGCAGCGCGACCGGCTGTTCGAGCAGACACGGGCCGCGTCGCTCGACTGGGCGAGCCTCGCCGATCGCGAGATCGATCGCGCGATCGCGCTGCCGGGCTGGAACGTCGAGCGGCCGATCTTCGAGATTCCGGCCGCGATGACCGGCGCGAGCGTCGCGCAGAACCTCGACGCGCTGAACCGCCGGCTCGCCGCGCATACCGGCGCGGCCGACGGCAGGACGGCGTTCTTCACGTGCGCGTCGGACGATCTCGCGTATCTGCTGAACAGCCGCGGCTATCACATCCCGAATGCGTCGTCGCACCTCGGCTTCCTGTTCGCGATCGGCGGCCAGGTGGCGCTGTTCTTGCCGGAAGGCTGCGACCGCTGCGAGGTCGCGCTCGATTCGTATCCGGCGCTGCACGTGATCCGGCGCGACGTCGCGGCGCTCGAACGGTTTCTGGCCCGGTTCGCGGTCGAGCACGTGTGCTACGGCTTCGAATCGGTGAACTGCGCGCTCGTCGACGCGGTGAAGCGCGTGTGGCCGCACGCGCGGCATGCCGATTTCAACCCGGTCGAGGCGATGCGGGCAAGCAAGACGCCGGCGGTGCTCGAGCGCTTCCGCGACGCGTTCGCGCGCAGCTCCACGGCGATCGCCGAGACGATGCGCTGGGCGAAGACCGGCGAGCCGGGCGTGCGCCACACCGAGTACGACCTCGCGCGCAGGATCAACGACGCGTACGGCGCCCGTTCGGCGGTCGCGCTGTCGTTCCCGTCGATCGCGGCGAACGGCGCGAACAGCGCGTTCGCGCATTACACGGCAGCGAGCACCGACGTCGAGCTGACCGAGGGCGAGCTCGTGCTGCTCGACAGCGGCGCGTACTACGAAGCCGGCTTCGCGACGGACTGCACGCGCGTCGTGCTGCGCCGCACGCGGCCGGAGACGGTCGCGCAGCCGTGGCAGCGCGAGATCTACACGGTTGCGCTGAAGGCCTGCATCAAGGGGCTCGTCGCGCGCTTTCCGGCCACGGCGACGGGCGGCGACGTCGATGCGCTGGTGCGCCAGGTGTGCCGCGATCATGGCCACGATTTCGGCCACGGCACCGGCCACGGCGTCGGGATCCACGTGCACGAGGGCGGCGTGCGGTTCGCGCCGGGCGCGACCTACGGGCTGGTGCCGAACGCGGTGATTTCGGTCGAGCCGGGCATCTATCTGCCGGGCAAGGGCGGCGTGCGGATCGAGAACATCGTGATCGTGCGGCCGGACGACGCGCAGCCGGGCACGGTGACGTTCGAGAACATCGTGACGGTCGGCTACGACTGGGACCTGATCGATGTCGATCTGCTGGACGACGCCGAGCGCGCGTACCTGCGCGACTACGAGCGGCTGTGCGTGGAACGCGGCACGCAGGTCACCGCGTGTCCGCTGTTGTAACGAAGGGGAAAGCAGGGAGCGCGGCCGCGGGGCGGCCGCGCGGCGCGGCGCCGGTCAGCGCGTGAGCGCCGACACGCGCCCGTCGGGGCCGTACACGCCGGCTGGCGCGGGCGCCGAGCGCAGCACCGCGAGCGCGCGCTCGTTGTAGTCCATCCGGATCCGGATCAGCATCCCGTTGTTCGCATTGGCCTGGCGCGCGCGTTCGGCGGCCTGCTGCAGCAGTTGCCAGCGGCTCGCGAGGCGCGCATCGCGCTCGGCCGCCTGGTCCATGCCTTTCTTGCCGGCCGGAAAGCCGAGCGCGGAAAGCTGCGTGTCGCGCGTGCGTTCGAGCTGCGCGAGCCGGTCGATCAGCGCGCTTTTCTTCTCGACGATCCCCGGCAGCATCTCGAGCGGCTCGGCCGTCGTCAGCGCCTTTTCCTCGTAGACGAGCAGGGACGCGAACGCCTCGACCGTCGCGTGTTCGTCGTTGACCGTGGCCAGCAGCTCTTCTCTCATCGCGTCATGCTCGTCACGCCGGTGCGCGCAGTGCTGCGCGCGCCGGCAAACCGGGGTGACCCGGCCACGAGGCCGGGGATTAGCTGCCCGGACGCTGCTGCTGCAGCAGTTCGCGGGCGGTGTTCAATACGCCGTCGGCAATCTTGTTCGCGTCGATCGTCAGCGTGCCGTCGTTCAGCGCGTCCTTGATCGACTGGACCAGGCCCGCGTCGATATCGGCGTCGCCCGATGCGGACACCGAACGCAACTGGCCGGACAGACCCGACAGGTTCACGGTCGCGTCGCCGCCGGTCGATCCTGCGTCGGCTGCCGGTGCGGACGGCTGGTCCGTGCCGGACGGCGCACGGGCCGCGCCGTTGCCGGTCGGCGCGAGGGGGCTCGGTTTCGGAGTGGAATCGATCTTCACGATGGGTTTCCTGTACGGTTTGACCCAGATAACGGCCGGGTCGGCCCGAACTTTAGCATCGCGAGCCCGACAGGCTCCGAATAAACAATTCTTTACATTTTTGCGGCCGATCCGTCCCTACAGCGGAATTTCCACGGTGCCGGCGTCCTTGACGATCGCCGTGACGATCTGGCCCGCCGCCATCCGCACCCGCACCGACTGGCCGGGCGCCGCATTCGCGAGCGCGCTGCCCTCGGCCGAAATCGTGAAGCCGGGGCCGGCCGCGACGACCCGCACCGTCTGGCCGGCCGACACCGACGCCGCGCTCTTCAGCATGTCCTGCCGCAGCGGCAGCCCGGCCGAGATGCGCGCGAGCGCGGTCGCGCCGATCGCCTGCGCCGGATCGGTGATCACCGCGAGCGGCAGCACCGTCAGGTCGCCGTCGCGCGCGACGAGATCGGCCGCGGAGAGCGGCTCGCCGGGCGCGATCTGGCGCGCGGCGACGTAATAGGTAGCCTGCACGGCGACCTTCGCCTGCAGGTAGACGGTCCACGGCCGTTCGCCCGCGCAGCGCACGCCGACCGTCGTGCGGCCCCACAGGCGCGCGCCGGTCGGCAGGAACGGTTCGAGCGTCGTGCACGCGGCGAGCCCGCGCGGAAAGGCGGTCGTGACCGTCGCGGTGGTCTTGCCGGGCAGGCCGGCGATCTGCTGCTGCAGGAACGCGAGGGCCGCGCGCCGGATCGTTTCGGGATCTTGCTGGCCGGGCGGCGTCGCGGGCGGAGACGTGGCGGCAGCCGGGGCCGGGTTGGCGGAGGCGGCCGCCGTGCGCGGCGCCGCCGCGACCGACGCGGCGCGGGCCGCCGCGAGGCGGGCCGATGCTGCCGGTGGCCTGTC